>VBMR01000168.1 GCA_005878325.1 Methanobacteriota archaeon
AGCCGGAAAGGGAGCGCGGACCTCCGTCGACGAAGGTCCAGGTGTACGTCGTGATCGCAACGTTGTCCGTCGAGCCGGACGCATCGAGCGTAACCTCCGTCCCCTCGGTGACGGTCTGGTCCGGGCCCGCATTGGCCACAGGCGCCGTCACGTCTCGAACCGTAATCGTCATGGTGTCCGAGTTGGAGTGGTTCGCGGCATCCCAGACGGTCAGACTCACGGCATAGACACCTGGCTGCTCGTAGACGAAACTGGGCGAGACCCCGTATCGGTAGGCGCGGGGTAGCTGCAAGGCCCGGACCTCGGTCCCGACGATGGCTAGGAGTCCGGAGCCGCGGAACATCATCGCCCGGACCACGGTCGGGAGACTCGTCGTGCCGAGGAATTGAAAGGTCGTGAAGTCGAAATACGCCACAGTGTTGTCGGAGGCGGCGGCGATGAGACCGAGGCCCGGATCGAACGCGGCGTGAGAGAACGGACCGGGCAGTCTTCCGGCGGAACTCATGTCCTGGGCCGGATCGTCCGTCGAGGCCAGCGCGTATCCGCCTCCGGTGAGGATCAGCCGGTCCGAGACCCAGAGGGGCGACCCAGGATAGGAACCGTGGTACGGCCAAGTGTATCCGCCCGTGAACCCGGAAGGGTCGAAGTCGAACCGATGGACACTGGGAGGAGAGAGGCCCTCGTCGTCGACGGAGTAGAGACGTTTCTCGCCCGGATGAAGCGCGATGCTCGAATATTGCCAGATGCTCGTTCGATTCGGCAGCTCCGATCCATTTCGGGCATTTAGCATCCGAAGACCACCCGACTGCCCCGAGCCTCCCGCCACAATGGCATAGCCATCGCTCGTGACGAGCGTTCGAGCCACGTCCTCGTCGATGAAGAACTCGCCAATCTTCGACTGGGCGATCAGGTCGAACGTAGCCACCCAGCTTTCGTACGGCCCGAAGTAGTAGTACCCTCGTTCTCCGGTCGGAACGCCGACCGCGAGGTAGGTTCCTCTGGGGGAGACTGCGATCGACATCGGGTACCGAGGCACATGCTGGATCACAAAGGTCCGATCGACCCTCTCCGTCGTCAGGTTCACGACGGACACGTTGCCGGCTCCGAGGACGTACAGGAGGGGACGGACCGGGTCGAAGACGGCAGACTCATAACCGCCCGTGAGATTCAGGACCCGCGTTCCGGGGCCCGCGCTGTTCGACAAGAGCCAGGTGTAATTCACGATCCCTACGTCATCCGTCGAACCGGACCCGTTGAAGGTGACGAGGGTGTCCTCATTCACGACCTGGTCGGGGCCCGCATTCGCGATGGGCGGGGTCACATCGGCGGCCGCCAAGGCCCCTCCGACGAGTGATGCCAACACGAGGAGGAGCAGCACAGTGCCCAGCGACCATCCCCTTGGACGGATCGAGCCCCTTCTCGTCTGCCCGCTCACCATGGACTTCGACGCGCTGACGGCCCCTCCAATGTTGGCATAGTCCGAGCCCTAGTTATCCTTTCTTGAGGAGCGGGAACGTGCCGGCTCGAATCAGGAGGTTTACCGGTCCTCGCGGTCCGGTCGGGGGACCGGCCCGTCGCCCGGGACGGCGGAGAGTCCTCCCGCCACCGCCCCCGAGGGGCCGGGTTCCCCTCGAACGACGACGTACGCTCCGAAGAGGATCAACGCACCGCCCGCGAGCGTGAACGCGTCGAACGGGTCCTGGAACATGAGGACGGACAGGATCGATGCGACGACCACCTCGAGCAGAATCAGGAGGGAGGAGATCGTTGGGGAGATGGTCCGCAGGCTGGCGACGTAGAGCATGAGAGGGGCGAAGGTCGGGACAAGGCCGAGGTAGAGGATTCCGAGCCAACCGGTTTCGCTCGTCGGCAGGGGCCATCCTGCGAAGGTCAGGGGAACCGCCGCGACGACGGCGCTCGTCGCGAGGATGCCGGCGGTCATCGCGACATGGTCCTCACCCCGGTCCGCCCTCTTCTTCATGCCCACGACGTAGAAAGCCCAGAGCACGCCCGCGGCAAAGACCAAGAGGTCTCCTTCGAACTGCCCTCCCGCGAGGCTCGTCGGATCCAACTTCGTCGCGAGGACGACAACCCCGCAGACGCCAATTACGATGCCCGCGACCTTGGTGGCCGGCATCCTTTCCCGGAAGAAGAGGACCATGAGGATCGCAATGAAGACGATGTTCACGTTCACGAGCAGCGCCGTCTTCGACGCGGTCGTGAGGAGGATGCCTTCGTTCTGGAGGATGAAACCGGCCGCATTCACGGCACCGAGGGCCCACACGATGGGCTCGCGGAAGATGGTCCCGTGGAGGCGTTTCCGCGCGGCCAGGACCGCAAGGCCGAGGAGGGCTCCGAGGGCGAGGCGGGCGAACGTGAGGAAGAGCGGATCGAACGTGCCGAACGCGAGTTTGCTTCCGGGGAACGAAGTGCCCCACAGGACGCTCGCGAGGAGGATCAGAGCATAGTCGCGGCGGGGAGGGACCATCCGACGTCGCCAGGGGGCGATCGGCCATATTCGTTTCGGCGTTTCGCGAGAGGATTGTCGGGCCCCGACCGGCTTTATCCCGGAGGCCGCGATTACCGCGGGCGGTGGCTGCAGAACAGCTCCTCCTCGATTTCGCGGTTGTCCTGATCGCCGCGGAGATCGGCGGGGCCCTCTTCCGCCGAATCCGACTACCCCGAGCCGTGGGGATGCTCGTCGCGGGGATCTTGTTGGGACCCTTCACGCCTGGCTACATCGTGGAGCCGAACGGACCCACCGCGAATCTCGCGGTTCTCGGGGCCGTCTTCCTCATGTTCACCACCGGGCTCTCCTTCGACATCCGGAATTTTCGCAAGCTCGGCATCTGGCCATTCCTCCTCGCCGCATCCGGCGTGGGCACCTCCTTCCTGGGCGGGCTGAGCCTCGGGCTCGCAGTCGGATGGCCTGCCCTGCCCGCGACGTTCCTCGGACTCATCCTGACCTCGACGAGCACAACCTTGAGCCTAAAATTGCTCGCAGACACGGGATTCGGGAGCGCCCCAGGGGCGGATGTCGTGACCGCATCGATCCTGATCGATGACATCGTCGCCCTCATCTTCATGACGGCTGTCGTGAGCTTCGCCTCGCCATCCCCAGTCCCGCCGATCTCCCTGGTCCTAGGCCTTCTGCTCATCTTCGGGCTCGCCGCCTTCTTGGTGTTCATCGGTCGCCACGCCCTCCCGCCGATCCTCCGGGCGACGGACGCCGTCTCGCCTCCGAGCGTTGTCATGTTCGCGGTCTCGTTCGGCCTCCTCATCAGTTTCGCCTTCGCGGTCCTGGGCCTCCCTCCCCTTGTCGGCGCGTTCTTCGCGGGTAGCATCGTTGCCAGCACGGAGTATGGTCCGCGGGTCTCCCGCCACATCACGCCGCTCGCGGCCCTCTTCATGGGCGTCTTCTTCGCGACCATCGGGCTCCTAATCGATCCTTCCCGCATCCCGGGCGTCCTGCTCTTGTCCCTCGCGACAATCGGAGTGGCCGCGATCGCCAAGTTCCTGCCCGCCCTGTTCGTCCTTCGACGCCTCTCGGGCGTCCGCACGGAGGCCGTATGGCCCCTCGCGACGTTCCTCATCCCCCGAAAGGCCGAAGCCGCTGAGTGAGACGGCACCGTTTGACGTCTCCTACCTTAGGACGGTGGACGGACGAAACGGTTTAAGTGCCTCCACTCTATTCCACTGTGTCGGGTCGAGGTGACCACGTGCACAGCACGGATCGGTCCCGCCAAGGACCGCTCCTCGGCATCTTGCGAGGGACCGTTGGGTCGTGGGAAAGATGTCAGAACCAAGCCAAGCACAGGGGACGCCTCTCGTTACGCCGCGGAGCCGGAGAAAGGTCATCGCCATCGGGATCGCCTTCGTCGTCATCTTGGTCGCGGTCGGCGCCACCGCCGTCTACTACCTAACGCTGCCGAAGCCGTTCGGGGGCAGCATCAAGGTCGGCTTCACTATTTCGTTAACAGGCCAATACAACATTGAAGGGACAAATTCTCGGAGAGGAATCGAGACCGTCGCCAACTGGATCAATAGCCATGGTGGCCTGACGATCCAGGGAAAGGTGTACAATGTTAGCCTGGACTATTACGACGATCAAAGTTTGCCGGGGAATGTGCCTAACTTGTACACCCGCATCATCCAACAGGATAACGCTACGTTTCTGCTCGCTCCCTACAGCAGCCCACTGACCACGGCGGCCGCCCCCGCCGCCGACCAATACGACCGGGTCATGATTTCTCACGGAGGCTCCTCGGACCTCATTTGGACGCAGACCTCGCGGAGGAACCTTGTCGCGGTCCTGAGCCCCGCCTCTCTCTACTTGAAGGGTGCGGTGGACTGGCTCAAGGCGAATCATCCGACCGATAAGATCGCCGCACTGTACGCCCAAGATTCGTTTTCCACGTTCGCAACCCAATCGGCCCTGGGGTATGCGCAGTCCTTGGGCTTCAGCGTCGTCTACAACGCTTCGTACCCCACGAACGCACAGGATCTCTCGACCCAGCTGACCGCCGCGAAGAACGCCGGAGCGGACGATCTCATCGGAGGCGGGCACTACACCGACGGTCTCTTGATCATGAACCAACTCAAGACCACGTGGAATACACCGCCGCCGAAATTCATCTCGCTCCTGGTCGCGGTGACGGAACCGGCGTTCCAAACTCAACTCGGAGGGACTGCGAATAACGTAACCGGACCTTCTCAGTGGGAGACCGTCGTTACCTATAGTCCGACCCTCGCCCAGGCAGCAGGACTTCCCTGGTACGGCCCGTCCCCGTCCGAGTTCACGCAGCTTTACGGAACCCTGAATGGCGGCGCGACGCCGGCCTACCATGCGGCAGAAGCCGGTGCCGCGCTCCTCGTCCTCGCAATTGCAATCGAGCAGGCGAACAGCTTCAACACAACGGCGGTTCGCGCGAAACTGGGGAGCATGCATGTGATGAACTTCTTTGGGGAGTACCAAATCGATTCCCGCGGTCTGCAGATCGCCCACTCGATGGTCCTCGTTCAATGGCAGGCGGGCCTGAAAAAGGTCGTCCTTCCCCCGAGCGTCGCCGATGGATCTTGCCAGTACCCATACAGCGGCACCTAGGTCGGAGGCCCCGAGAAGCCGATGGCCGACTTCGCGGCACTTTTTATCTCAGATGTCGTCCTCGGCCTCCTGCTTGGCTGCGTTTTCGCCGCGATCGCGCATGGCCTGAACATCATTTGGGGGATCGCGAAGGTCGTCAACATTGCGCATGGCGAGTTCATCATGCTCGGTGCCTACGGAGCCTATTTCCTGAACCTGTACGCCGGATTCAATCCGTTGGTGAGCCTTCCAATCGACGCGGCGATCGGGCTCGTGGTCGGCGTTGGATTCTACTTCGGGTTTCTGTATCGGGAGCTTCGAGGCAAAGAGTCGATGGGCCTTCAGAGCGAGTTGGTGACCCTCGTCGCCACGTTTGGTCTCGCTTTGTTCATGGTCAACGTTGCGACGGCTCTCTGGGAGCATCCGGTCGGCATACGCTGGAGCCCTGGGTTCGTGCAAATCGGGGCTGTTACCGTGGCACTCGGAAGCTTGTACGTAGCC
>VBMR01000171.1 GCA_005878325.1 Methanobacteriota archaeon
GGTGGCCGTCGTCTTGCGCGGTCGGGGATTGTCTCCGAAGGTCACGGACACGGACCCGCACGATGTGGGAGAAGAGGTCCTGGAAGCGAAGCCCCTCGCCGCCTCGGCGAAGACGACCGCGAAGGCGGTGAACGCGTTCACGAAGCAGGCCTACCGCCTGCTCAAGGCGCACGCGGTGAATCGGGCGCGGACCGCGAAGGACGAGCCGCCCGCGAACATGGTCCTCCTGCGAGGCGCGGGGGTGTTCCCGCAGATCGTGCCGATGCCGGAACGACTCCATCTGAAGGCCGCGGGCATCGCCGGGGTCGCCCTGATTCGCGGCATGTTCCGGACCGTCGGGATGGAGGTGATCGACGTCCCCGGAGCGACGGGAGGCCTCGACACGGACATGACCGCGAAGGCGGACGCGGCCCTGGACGCGCTCGAGTCCTACGACTTGGTCGTCCTGCATGTGAAGGCGCCGGACCTGTGCGGCCACGACGGGAAGGCCTCCGAGAAGATCCGCGTCATCGAGCGGCTCGACGCGATGATGGGACATCTGAAAGGGAAGCTCTCGCAGGACGTGGTCGTCGGGATCACGGCGGACCATTCGACCCCCGTGGCTGTCAAGGACCATTCCGGGGACCCGGTTCCGCTGACGCTGTTCGGGGAAGGCCTCCGAGTGGATGATGTCGTCACCTTCGACGAACGGAGCGCTGCCCGGGGTGCCCTGGGACGCCTGCGGGGACAGGACCTGATGCGCATCCTCCTCGACGCCGCGAACCGCACGGAAAAGTTCGGCGCCTGAGGCGCGTCTCAAAAGCCTAAATAGCAGGAGGAAGTTGCGGACCGCTCCCTCCGAGGAGGGGAATCGATGGCCCAGCTGGATCTGAGCATCGTCATTCCGATCGCGATCCTGGCGGGCCTCGGCTTCGCGGCCTTGCTCACCCGGGACGTTCTGCGACGGGACACCGGCTCAGAACGCATGCAGGAAATCGCGACCGCGATCCAACAGGGGGCGCGGGCCTTCCTGCGGCGGCAGTACCGGACGATCGCGATCATCGCCGCGATCTTGGCCATCGTTTTCGCGGGCGCGATTTTCGGTTCTGCCCAATTGGGTGGAAAGGCGAACGCCTTCGAACTGGGCCTGAGGACGGCCGGAGCCTTCGCCCTCGGGGCTGTGTTCTCCGCGCTGTCCGGGTACATCGGCATGCAGGTGGCGATCCGGACGAATATCCGGTCTGCAGCCGGCTCGCTGAAGTCCTTCAATGACGCGCTCGTAATCGCCCTCCGGGGAGGGGCCGTCTCGGGGCTGTCCATCGTCAGCTTGTCGCTCGCGGGTGTGGCGCTCCTCTACTATGGCTATGGCGCGCTCGGTCCGGTCCTAAATCAGTCGACCTATGATCTGTGCATCGCGGAGGGGAATTCGATCGGGGCCTGTACCGCTCAGGCCACGGAGGCGGGCCTAATCCTGTCGATCGTCGGATTCGGCTTCGGCGCGAGCTTGGTAGCCTTGTTCGCGCAACTCGGCGGTGGGATCTACACGAAGGCGGCGGACGTCGGAGCCGACCTGGTGGGAAAGGTCGAGGCTGGAATTCCGGAGGACGACCCTCGGAATCCGGCCGTGATCGCGGACCTGGTTGGAGACAACGTGGGCGACTGCGCGGGTCGCGGGGCCGACCTATTCGAATCGACGGCCGCGGAAAATATCGGCGCGATGGTCCTCGGCGTCGCGTTGTTTGCCGTCTTTGGCGTCCCGGGCATCATCTTCCCACTCGCCGCCCGCGGATTCGGCTTGCTTGCTTCCGTGATCGGTGTATATGCGGTCCACGCCAAGGAGGAGGAATCCCCCATGGCGGCGTTGAACCGAGGGTACCTGCTCACGACCGTCGTGGCTGCGCTCCTTTTCGGTTTCGCGTCGTGGGCGATGCTCCAGCCCCTGTCCTCCGGCTCCGCGGACTCGTGGACGTGGGCGCGCTATTGGGCCTGCGGCCTCGCGGGCATGGTCACCGCCTTCCTGTACGTGTGGATCACCCAGTACTACACCGAGGCGAAATACCGTCCGGTCAGGGAGATTGCGCGGGCCTCTGAAACCGGCCCTGCGACGAACATCATCTCCGGCTTCTCGGTCGGACTGGAGGCCACGTGGCTTCCGATCATCGGATCGTCGACAACGGTGCGGGGATCATCGAGATGTCCGGCATGTCGGCGGACGCCCGGCGAAACATGGACAAGCTGGATGCCGCCGGCAACACGACGAAGGCGCTCACGAAAGGATACGCGGTCGGAAGCGCGGCCCTCGCGGCCTTCCTCCTCTTCAACGCGTATCTCCAAGAGGCGAACGTCGCAGGCGTGAACATCGCCCATCCCGAGACCTTCGTCGGCGGGTTCATTGGCGCAGCGCTCGTGTTCCTCTTCACCGCCTACGCGATCCGGGCGGTCGGTCGAGCGGCGTGGGCGATCATCAAAGATGTCCGCGACCAGTTCCGAGAAAACCCGGGCATCATGCAAGGGACCGCGAAACCGGACTACGCCCGGTCCGTCGACATCGTCACGCGGAGCGCGCTCCGGGAGATGGTCGTGCCCGGCGTGTTGGCCGTGGCGACGCCGGTGGCCGTAGGAATTTTCTTCCGATTCGTCCGCGTGACGCCCGGGCTGCCCGCGGGCGAGCCGCTGGGTGGAACGCTCATGGTCGGCACAATCGCAGGCGTCCTCATGGCCCTCGTCCTGAATACGGGCGGCGGGGCGTGGGACAACGCGAAGAAGTTCATCGAAGCGGGAAACTTGGGCGGCAAGGGAAGCCCCACGCACAAGGCCGCCGTGGTCGGCGACACCGTGGGCGATCCGTTCAAGGACACCGCGGGACCGTCCCTGCACATCCTCGTGAAGCTCCTCTCGACGATCACCCTCGTCATCGCTCCCCTGTTACTCTGACATCTCGAGCCGTCGTTTGTGCTATCCGATTATCATTTCCGCGAGGGGTTCCGAGGCTAAGCGTTATATTTGATAGGGCCATTCCGCGCGCCGGGCAGGAATTTGGAACCCTCCCAGAACCAACCGACCGGTGTGCCCTCCCCACCCCCCATCCCAATGGGCGGAAGGAACCCGCGAACGGTCCGGATGATCGCGATTCTCGTTGTACTCATCCTGGTGGTCTCGGCCGTGGCCGCCTACTACGTCTTCTTCCTGCAAAGTTCGGCATGCAACTTTTCGTCCACGAACCCACTCATTTTCGACCAGCCGGAACGGCCGGATACCCTCGATCCGCACGTGACCTTCTCGACGCCGGGGTGGGGCATCGTGCAGCAGGTGTACCAGAGCCTCGTGAACTATAACGGGTCGGACCATACGACCTTCCTCCCGGTCTTGGCAAAGAGCTGGTCGGTCTCCTCGGACGGCTTCAACTACACCTTTGTCCTCCGGCAGGACGTTCACTTTTCGAATGGTGACCCCTTCAATGCCTACGTCATGTGGTTCAGCCTGTACCGCGCGATCATCATGAACGCGGACGGCGCCTTCATCCTGCAAGAGAACTTCTGGCTTCCTGGCGTCAACTACTATTCCGACACGAACGACTCCGACAACGCGACCGCCTGGGTGACGAACGCGCTCAACACCTGGGACTTCTTCAACCCGACGACGGCGCAGAAAGCCCTCATGGCGGCCGACAACAATTCGTTCCAGGCCGTCGACGACTACACCTTGGTGCTCCACACCGGGTACGGATACCTAGGGACGTTCCCGTATGCCTTCCTTCTCGCTTCAATCGCGGGACCGATTGCAAGCGCGGTCGACCCGAAAGTCGTACAGCAGAACGGCCTTGTCATCCCCGGCGATCGAAACGCGTGGATGGCGACCCACATGGTCGGCACCGGCCCATACGTGCTCGCCGGGGGAGTCCTCGACATCGAGAGCGCTCCGAGTTACACGTTGAACCCGACCCCGAACTACTGGGGCGTCAACGCCTCGAAAGCGGAACCGAAGAACAACATCATCCAGCCGGCGAAGTCCACCATTCAGATCGACTTCCAGAACGATCCGGCGATCGGCGTCAACGACATGAAGACGGGGAAGGTCGTCGGAGCCTCGTTCGCCTACATCGGACCCTCGACGGTGCACAGCCTGCAAGGGGTCGCGTGCGTATCCGTCAACGCCCTCAACACGGTTTACGGTTCGACGGCCGGCGGCTGGTGGATCTACATGAACCAGACCGTCGAGCCGTTCAACAATTGGTCGGTGCGGCAGGCGGTGGTCCACGCGATCAACTATCAACGGATCATCGATGTCGCCTTCGGCGGCTATGCGGAGCGTTGGGTCGGACCCGTCCCGCCCGGCTACCCGTATTACAATCCGGACAGTCTGGAGCCGTACAAATACAACCTGACGCTCGCGCAACAATACATGAGCCAATCTCCCTGGCCGAGCGGCTATCCGACACCAATCAACTACGAATTCGTGAACCTGGGCGACTGGGCCGATGTGGCGAGATTGCTCAAGGACGACTTGTCGAAAATCGGAATCAACCTCAACACAGTCAGCATCCCGAATATCGACAAGCTCTACGAACTCCAGCGATTCGACGGCAACGGGGATTGCATCGCCCAGACGTCGGCGAACGGTGGGCCCTTCCCAATCGGGCAGGAGTTCTACACGTCAGATTACATCTCGCCGGACGACTGGACGCAAAACAACGCGATCAGTTACGGAAGCGCGAACGTCTGCATGGCTGGTTACAACGATCCTACGATGGACACCCTCGTCCTGGACGCCGCGACCCAAAGTGACTCGAACGTCGCCAAAGCCGAGTACGCCCAGATGACGAAGATGATGTACGACAACGCGACCGTCGCATGGCTTGTGATCCCGACCCAGTTCCAAGTCGTGAACACGCACCTCCTCGGGTACGTCGAGAACCCGATGGGCGCCGCCCTGCCATTCGTCGTCGTCCAGAACACCTGCTACGCGACACGGAGCTGATGTTCAGCCAGCTCGCGAGCGGGGAACGCCACGACTGCGGCCCGAGCTACCCGAGCTTCTCGGGGGTCTCGACGTGGGCCAAGAGCTGCTCGGCGGGCACGTCTCCCACCTCCTCGGCCCGATGGCATGCGACCGCCTGGTCTGGATGGCCCGGGACGATCCGGAGGAGGGGTTCCTCGATCCGGCATCGATCGATCACAAAGGGACACCGCGGGGCGAACCGGCAACCGGGCGGTGGATGAACCAACGTCGGAACCTCACCGGTGATCCGATAACGAGCCCGGCGACGCCGCGGATCTGGCTGCGGCAAGGCGGCGAGGAGGGCTTTCGTATAGGGATGAATCGGGTGCTCGAGCACGTCCCTTGCGGGGCCGACCTCCGCGAGGAGACCGTGATACATCACGGCGACACGGTCGGCGACGAACCGCACGGCGGCGACGTTGTGCGAGATGATCAGGTAGGAGAGGTGCAGCTCGCGCTGGAGCTCGACGAGGCGGTTGAGGACCTGAGCCTGCACGGCGACATCGAGGGCGCTGGTCGGTTCGTCCAAGATGAGCAACTTGGGCCGGACGCTCAGTGCGCGGGCTAGGGACACACGCTGACGACCGCCGCCGGAGAACTCGTGGGGGTATTGGTCGAACACGACTTGCACGTTCCGCCGCCAAGCGAGTAGGTCGCGGCCCGCGAGGCCCGTCACGTCCTGGCCTTCGAACTCCATGCGACCCGCGGTCGGCACGTAGAGCTTCGCCAGGAGCCATCCCAGGGTCGTCTTCCCGGAGCCGGACTCGCCGATGAGCCCCAAGGTCTCTCCGGATTCGACTTGCAGCGAGACTCCGTCGACCGCGTGGACGACCTCCGTCGGTCTCCCGGACAACGTGTCGGCCAAGGAGTGGGTGAGGGGGAAATGTTTCACGAATCCATGGGCCGCGAGGAGGGGCGGGGTCATGCGATCGTGTCCACCTCCTCGCTAAAGTAGCAGGCAGCGTGGTGCGTCGGGGACGCGGCTCCTTGGGCCCGCTGGAGGACCGGCCCGGGATCCTTCTCGCACACGTCTCTCACAAGGGGGCACCGCGGGTGAAAGGGGCATCCCGGCGGAATCTGGGCAAGGCTCGGGACCGAGCCCGAAAGGGCGGGCAGTGGACCATCCGTCTTGTACCGATTGGGGACGGAGCGAAGGAGCAGTTTCGTGTACGGGTGGCGAGGGGCAGCGTAGACCTCTTCCACGGGTCCGAACTCCACGAGGTGGCCGGCATAGAGGACTCCGACCTCGTCCGCCATCTCCGCGATCACCCCGAGGTCATGGCTGATGAAGAGGATCGACGTCCGGACCTCGTCCATGAGCTCTTTCATGAGGGTGAGAACCTGGGCCTGAATCGTGATGTCGAGAGCGCTCGTCGGCTCGTCGGCGATCAAGAGGGACGGTTTCGCGCTGAGCGCCATCGCGATCATGATCCGCTGACGCATGCCGCCCGACAGCTCGTGCGGATACAGCTCCAGAATTGTCTCCGGGTCATTGATGCGCACGAGCTTGAGGTAGTCCAACACTTCGGACCGCAACGCCTCACGCCGGATGCGCGAACCCCCTCCCAGAAAGCTTGGGATGGCGGGGTGGAGGAGGGCCGAACCGGTTTTCACCGGCTTCCCCTGCGAGTAGTCGTGGGGTTCCACCGCGCGAATAGGATTTGGCAACGCCCTCGACTCCCGCGCCTTGCGGACGATCACGGCCTCTGCGACTTGGTCGAAGATTCGGTAAGCGGGGTTCAGCGAGTTGATCGGTTCCTGGAAGATCATTCCGATGCCGGTCCCCCTCAGGAGGGGGAGCTTCCACCGAGGCAGTTGCAAGATATCGGTCCCGCGAAACACGATCCGCCCCGATCGGATGCGAGCGGGAGGCTCGCGGAGGAGGCGTGGAATTGCATGCCCGAGCGTGCTCTTGCCCGAGCCCGTTTCCCCCACGATCCCCACGACGCGACCGGGCACGAGCGTCAGGGAGACGTCCGTCAGGGCGTGGAAGGTCCCGGACCCGACCTCATAGTCGATCGACAACCCTTCGATGGCCAACAACGGCTCGACCATTCGCCTCACGCTTCTGCTGCGGCGGCGACCTTCGCCGCAAGGGTCGACGGGACCGCGGCCTGGACCAGCGCGCGACGGCTCCGGGGATCGAGAATGTCCCGAAGCCCATCGCCGAAGAGGCTGAAGGCGAGCACGGTCACGAAAATTGCCGCACCCGCCGAGAGGACCGTCCACGGGAGGGTGAGCAAGAACCGCTCATAGGACTCCACCATGCTCCCCCATTCCGGGACGCCGAGAGGCACTCCGATCCCGATGAAGGAGATTGTCGAGAAGGTCACGATCACGGTGCCGACGTCGAGGGTGTAGTACACGAGCAACGGCTCGGCGAGGTTCCGGAGCACGTGTCGGAAGAGAATTCGGACCTCGGAGACGCCTCCGGCCCGAGCTGCCATGACATAGGGTTGATGTTTGACCGCGAGCACTTCCCCCCGGGCGAGTCGGACGTAGTAAGGCCACCAAGTCAGGAGGATGGCGAGCATGGACGGACCCGTTCCACGGCCGAGAGAAGCGGCGATCGCCAAGGCCAGGACCAGGGACGGAAACGCCAGGAAGACATCCGTGATGCGGAGGATGATCACAGACACCGCTCCGCCGAGCGTCCGCGGCTCATCCCAATAGCCCGCGACCAGCCCGAGGCCTCCACCGACGAGCAACGCGAATCCCGTGATTCCGAACCCGATCGCGAGGTCCAGAGGAAGCGCGGCCACAATCCGGGAGAACACGTCCTGGCCGAGGTTGTCCGTGCCGAGGAGGTGCGACGCTGAGGGGGGCTGGCCATAATCGGTCGAGAGGGCGTTCGGGTCGTAAGGAGTCACCAGGACCGTGTGCCCGAGGATGACGGAGGAGACTAGCGGGACGAGTACGACCAGGAGGGCGACCACCGAGATAATGAGCACGAGGATGAAACCGATGAACGTCAAGGGATTCGCACGCAGCACGCGAAGAAAGCCTCGAAGGAACTCGCGCCAGAGGGAGGGCTCGGAAGGGGATTGGATGGTCCTCGCTTCGTCGCCTGACGTCCGGCGGGTTCCGACCGCGGCCTCGTCCACCTATCGCCACTCCACGCGCGGGTCGAGAAGTCCGTACAGGACATCCGCGATGAGGTTGGAGATCACGACCACGATCGCGAAGATGATCACCACGCCGATCGTGCCCTTGAAGTTGTACCCCGTGATTGCCCCAAAGGCGTATTCCCCCATGCCCGGCCACTGGAAGATGTTCTCTATCACGACGGTCCCGGAAAGGAGCACGCCTGCGGTGAGGCCCAGGATGGTAATCGTCGTGATCAACGCGTTTCGGAGCGCGTGTTTGTACAGGACCCGAAATTCGGACAGCCCTTTCATGCGAGCGGTCTTCACGAAATCGAGCGGGAGCACCTCGAGCATGGACGTGCGCGTCATGCGCGTCGCGATCCCGAGGTTGAGGAAGGCGAGGGCCGAAGCGGGCAGGATGAGATGGAGGACCGCGTCTCCCGCGGCCGGAAGATTCAGGTTCAGCAGGGCGTCCACGACGGACATGTGGGTCGGTCGGGGAAAGGTCGGCGTGCTCGAGAAGTCCCCTTTCGTGGGGAGTCCAAGGACCGGGCCCACGCCGATCGCGAGGATGACCGCCCCCAGATACGTCGGCGTCGCCCAGCCACTCAGATAGAACGTGCGCACGAAGTGGTCCGCCCACCGCCCGGCGCCGTTCGCGGCGATCACTCCGAGAGGGATCCCAAGGACGGTCATGATTGCGAGCGAGGCCAGGACCAGTTCCAGGGTCGCGGGGAAAGCGGTGGAAATCGTGGACAGGACCGGGATCTCTGTCGTGGGGTTGGTGCCCCAGTCACCGGTGACGAGACTCGACAGATAGGCCCAGAATTGATCCGTGAGCGGGCTATCCAATCCGAATTTGAGCCGGCAGGCGGCGATCTGATCCTGCGTCGCGTGGGGACCCGCCCAGATCGCGCACGGGTTTTGGACGGCGACATGGGTGAAGAAGAATGTGATGACGACGACACCCAGGATGACCGGGACCAGTTGCAGGAGGCGCTTTCCGATGAAAATGATGAGGTCGCTGTTGTTACGCGTCATGTCGCCAGTTGCCCGGGCGCGAGGCCCTTGGGACGTCGAGATCGCGCTCAAAGATGTAAAGCCCTAAATAGGGGGACCCATCTGGGTTGCGGGCCGATTTTCATGTACCAACGGGTCCGGCGGGAGGACATCGTCCGGATCCCCCCGGAGCGCCTGGGAGAGGACATCGATGGCGTCTCGCGGGAGCTGACGCGGACCACCTTGGAAGGGAAGATCGGCGCGGACAAGACTTTGACCTTGATCGCGAGCAACATCGAGCGGGTCGGTGAAGGACGGATCGTCCACGGGGACGGGGCGGTGTACCAACGGGTCCGCTACGATGCCCTCGTCTTCGCTCCCGCACTCCAAGAGATCGTCGAGGGGACGGTCGTCGAGATCCTAAAGTTCGGAGCCTTCGTCCGGTTCGGGCCCCTCGATGGGCTGCTGCACATCTCCCAGGTCATGGACGACCGGGTGGACGTCGACGAGGAGGGCCAGCGGCTGATCGGCAAGGACACGAAACGGGACCTGCGGATCGGGGACAAGGTCCGGACCCGGATCGTCGCGGTCTCGCTGAACGAGCGTGCGCCGCGGGAGTCGAAGATCGGCCTCACGATGCGGCAGCCGGCCCTGGGCAAGTTAGATTGGATCGAAGAAGACCGCGCGAGGGCGGAAGGCCGCACGCGGAAGAAGAGGAGCTGAGACAGATGGTCGTCAAGATTCCGAAGGCATGCAAGAACTGCGGTCACATCACGGACGAGGAGAAGTGCCCCCTGTGCGGTGGCGAGACGTCGAAGGACTGGCAGGGGTACGTGATCATCGTCGACCATCCGCGGTCCGAGATCGCG
>VBMR01000172.1 GCA_005878325.1 Methanobacteriota archaeon
GTGATCCAACACGGGATCATCGCGGGGGCCGCGAGCTACCGTCAGACGGAGGGGGATCGAATCGCGGCGTGGGGTCCGGCCGATGCCGCTTGGTTCCGGGCGAACCTTGACCCACCGGTCCGAGCGGAGCCGACCGGATCGCCGCGGCACGATCAACTGGTCCTCGGACCCGCCCGACGTCGGGACGCCTTCGTCGAGCGGCTCTCGAAGGACGCCTCCGTCGTAATGTTCGCCTCGCAACCGTTCGTCCAAGACCGGGCCTCGCGGTCTCCGTGGGAGCGCCAAGCCGCGATCGAGATGGTCATGGAGGCCGCGGCGCAGTTGTCCGAGGCGGTTTTCGTGGTCAAGTGGCATCCGGCGGAGACGCCGGAATCGATTCCGCAGGGCGAAACGAAAAGGGGGACCATCGTCTCGACGAACACGGCGGACACGATCGCCCTCGTCCGACGGTCTGCGGCCGTCTTGGCGATTTCTTCCACCGTCGCATTGGAAGCGATGTATCTCCGGCGTCCCGTCGTGTTTCTCGGGGCCGTGGACGTTTCGAGTCCGTTCCATCCGCCAGAGGACGGTGGTGGAGTTCGGGCCGAGACGGAAGCCGAGCTTGTGGATCAGGTCCGGCGGCTCTTGCAAGAGAAGAGCTTCCGGGAGACCGTTCTGGGGCGACAGGATGCGTTCCTCGCGACTCATTACGCACCCCTCGACGGCAAGGCGGCGGTACGCGTTGTCGATCTCGTTGAAAACAGGTGAGTCCCAACGGGCCACTACGACACGTTCGATCCGACGCCGTTTCGCGCGCACTGGCGGACCCTCAGCTACCTTCGACCCGGCGAGAGGGTCCTAGAGGTCGGCTGCAGCAGCGGGGCGTTGACCGCTCGAATCCAGGCCATGGGCTGCACGGTCGTGGGCATCGAGAGGCGACCAGAGGCCGCGGCGGAGGCCCGCCGATTCTGTGAAGACGTCCTCGTGGGCGATTTCGCATCGATGGAATTTCCTTGGCCCCCGGAGACGTTTGACGTGGTTCTCCTCATCGACGTCCTGGAACATCTCGAGAACCCGGCGTCCGCCTTGCGACGTGTCTTCCCCCTCCTTCGTCCCTCAAGCAGAATCGTGATTGCCCTTCCGAACGTGGCGCACTGGTCTGTCCGCTCTCAACTCCTCCGCGGCCGGTTCGAGTACGAGGACAGCGGGATCCTCGACCGGACGCATCTGCGATTCTTCACCAGGGACTCCGCCCAGAGGATGCTCGAAGGGGCAGGGCTCGAGATTCTCGGCACCGAGATCGTCCCGGATGTCCCGCTCCTTCGGTTCAAACGCCATCTGGAGCGTTTGAACTACGGAGTGGCGCGCCTATGGCCGGGCCTTCTGTCGACCGAATTCTTCTTCGTCGGACGGCCTAGGGGAAACGTTTCATCCCCGTGATTCCGCGCCGAAAGTCCCGAAGCCCTTCAAGCAAGTACGGAGCCCGAGGCCGCCCTAACACGAGCCCCGCAAGGCCTTCGCAAAAGAGTCGGGTACGAATACGGACCAACGCCTTCGAGCCGCAGTGCCGCCACGTGAGGACGCAGGCGTTGCGGGTTTGGTAATAGGCTCCCGTGTGGCGTCGAACGATTCCGGGGCGGCGGTGGAAGATCTCGGCATCCGCTGCAATCACGGGACGGAATCCGGCCGATCGGGCCCGGGTCTGCCATTCGACGTCCTCCAGGTTTAGAGCGAACGTCTCGTCCAAGCCTCCCACCCGCTCAACGACCCTTTTGGGGACCAGAACGAACGCTCCCTCGATCGCATCGTACCGTTCGCCCGGTCGTGTGACGTGGACCGGCAGTCGGCCGCATCGCCATCGGATTCCCGCGGATCGAATGTCCTTCGTGTCTTCGTGGCGTTGAATGGGTCCGACGAAACCGACTTGTTCGTCGGCCGAGGCCACGCGGACCATTCGGTCGATTGCGGGCGGTGGGACGACGAGGTCCGGGTTGGACAGCAAGAAGAAGTCGGCCCGATCCGCGTACATCTCGAATGCCCGGTTGTATGCGGCGCAATAGCCCAGGTTCGTTCGGAACTCGTGGACCTCGAAGCCGAGGCGGCGTGCTGCCGTGAGGGACGCGTCGGTGGATCCATTGTCCAGCACGACGATCTCCGCCTTTCCATAGGTCGAAGCTTGGAGCGAGCGCAGGCATGAATCGAGGGCGTCCCCGGCATTGTAGTTGAGTACGAGCACGAGGACCCGAGGGTCCGCCACGCGCGGGCACGGCCCCTCCCGGACTTCAGCCTTCCGCCCGACGAACCGTTTAAGGGACCGCGGGAAATGAGGGCCGTGCGACGGGCGATTGTTGCCACGGTCCGGAACGAGGAAGGGCGCCTCGCGGAGTTCCTCGCCTCCCTCGAGCGCCAGACCTTCCGGCCGGACATCGTCGTGGTGACGGATGGCGGCTCGACGGACCGCACGCCCCAACTCCTGGAGGCATTCACCGCTCACACGTCGTTGCCATTCCGCTGGGCCTCCGCCCCCGGGAATCGATCCGTAGGTCGCAACGCTGCGATCCGCCTCGCCGAGGCGGACGTCATCGCGTGCACGGACGCGAGCCTCCTTGACCCCGCGTGGTTCGAACGGATCGTCGCCCCGATCGAACGAGGTGAAGCGGACTTCGTCGCAGGGTGGTATGAGCTCCAAGCCGATCGGCCCAAAGACCGCGTCATTGGTCTGCTCACACAGTACTCGCTCGAGCAGATCCGCCCCACCGACTTCCTGCCGAGCAGCCGGTCGGTCGCCTTCACGAGGAGTCTCTGGGAGCGGGCGGGCGGCTACCCGGAAGCGTTCGAGGGGAACGAAGACAGCCTGTTCGATCTAGCGGTGGAGCGGCTGCATCCCCGGAAAGTGTTTGCCCCGAATGCCGTCGTCCGCTGGCGTCCCGCCGCGTCCGTTCGCGGTGTCTACCGCCAACAACGCAAGTATGCGGTCGGCGACGGCCAGGCGGGGATCTTCTTGACGACCCGTACGCGCTACGCGGCGTACTTCGTCGTCTATATCGGCGGTATCGTCCTGGCCCTCATCGGAATCGTCCGGCCCATCGCATGGAGCGTCCTCTTGATCCTCGGCGCGGGATACATCCTCTTCCGGGCGCGAAAGATCCTGCGGGCGGGTCTGTGGCCCTGGCTTCCGTACGCCGCCCTCTTGGTAGTAACATGGGATGTCTCGTTGATGGTCGGCTATGCGCGGGGACGATTGGACCGTCTCCGCTTCGGCGGTAATCGGTTTCGCTTCTAGGGATCGGGCGTCAGATGTCCGATTCCGTGGACCCATGGGAGCGGAGACATAGTCATCAATGAAGACGATGAGCGGTCGCTCGAACCCCCGGGGAACAAGAGTTTATGGACGGCCGCGGCTACGCGGCACGAAGAGGGCCGTAATTCTATCCGGGGGGGACCTGCGCTTGGATGCGTTCGTCGCTCGAACCCGATTCTTCCCATCTCCCAGACTTGGAGATTGGTAACGATGCGTCC
>VBMR01000079.1 GCA_005878325.1 Methanobacteriota archaeon
GCCGGTGAGAGGCGTTCCCCGGAGGTCCGCGAGGCGCCGGGCTTCCCCGATGAGCTGCTGGCTGACGTCACGCAGCGCGCCCACCCGCGCTTCCAAGAAGACCCAAACCCCGTGAAAGTGGGACTTGTCCTCCAGGATGTGGCCGTCCGTCACGGGGCGATCACCCGGTCCCGGAGGAGAGCCTCGAGCAGCGCCCGCACGGCTTCCTTCGGTTCGCCCGTGAAGATGCGACCCGCGCGGGGCGGGAGCTTCACCGTGTCCACCTTCGCGACGATCGTGGGCGAGTTGAACAGTCCGACCTTCTTCGGATCGATCCCGACCTCCGCACAGGACCAGTGGACCAGCACTCCGCCCCGTTTCACCCGGATCTTCCCGGTCAACGTCGGAGATCGCGGCTTGTTGCAGCCAAAGTTCACCGTGCACAGGGTCGGCAGCGCGGTCTCCCAGTACTCGGTCCCGTCCTCGGCGGTCCGCCGCGCGCGGACCTTTCCGTCCACGATCCGGATGTCCGAGACATAGGTGATCTGCGGCAGGTCCAGATGGCCGGCGATCCCGGGCCCTACATGTCCCGTCGAGGCGTCCGTCGTCTCCTCGCCGCACAGGATGAGGTCGTATCCGCCGATCTTCTGGATCGTCTCGCTCAGGGCGTACGCGGTCGGGACCGTGTCGGACCCTCCGAGGATCCGGTCCGTCAGGAGGACCGCACGGTCGGCTCCCATCGCGACGGCCCGCTCCAAGCTCTCGTCGAAGGACGTCGGGCCCATCGACAAGACGACGACCTCCGCGGCGTGACGCTCCTTCAAGGTCAACGCGAGCTCGAGCGCGTTCGCGTCGGGCGGATTGATCTCGCTCGGGACACCGACGCGTTTCAGCGTCTGCGTGGCGGGGTCGACCTGGAGCTCCTGGGCCTTCGGCACTTGTTTGATGCACACGACGATCCGCATCGGGCGGACCGCGGTCTCTTGGGCACTCACATCGATCGGGCCCCCTGCAGCAGATCGAGGAGCAGCTTCCATTTCGGGATGTCCGCGGACGAAGCCTCGTCGAGGACGATCGAGAGGAGTCGATCCTTCCCGCTCCCGTCGACCGTGTAGAGGCGCTCCGCGATCTCCATCAGCATCCGCGGGTACATGCCAAACAGGCGCTCATTCTTCAGGAACAGCGGGGCCAGGCGGAACCGCTCGAGGTCCGTGAGCACATTCCGCGCGCGGAGGAACCGATCGTAGGCCGCGAGGTTCGATGCGGTCATGCCCCCGGCGGCCCGCGCGTACTCCGCTGCCTCGCCTGCCGCGATCCCCGAGGCAATCGCGAGGTCCACCCCGCGGAACGTGTAGCCGTTGTTGATCAGGAAGCCCGCGGCGTCGCCCGCGACGAGGACCCCGTCTCCCCAGAGGCGCGGCGCCATGCTCGCTCCCAGCTCGGGAACGAGGTGCGCGCTGTACTCCAGGATCTTCCCTCCGCGAATCATTCGCTGCACGGCAGGATGCGTCCGGAATTTCGTCTGAAGCTCCGCGACTTCGATCTTCTTCCGGGCGAGATCCTCCGCGGACACGACCAGTCCCAAGGAGATCGTCGCGCGATTCGTGTAGAGGAAGCCGCCTCCGCGGAGACCCAGCGACGCCTGCCCGGCGAACACGAACGCGGCCCCTTCCTTCTGGCCCAGGCCGAACCGCTCCTGAATCGTCTCGGCGGGCAGTTCGATCGTCTCCTTGACTCCCACGGAGACCTCTCGCGGCTCCAGGTCCGTTCGAAGCGCAGCGGCACGCACCAGGACCGAGGCCGCGCCCTCCGCAATCACGACCAGGTCCGCTGCGACGCGATCGTTCGGGGCGACGGTGACTCCGCGGACGCGCCCGCCCTCCCGCCACAGGTCGTCCACGCGGATGCCCGTGACGAGCATCGCACCCACGTCCTGCGCCTTCTTCGCGAGCCACGAATCGAACGCGGACCGCAAGGCGGTAAAGCTCGCCGTCCGACCCTGGGTCAATTTCGGCGATTCGAAGGAGACGCCGAGGGACGAGTCCTCGGTGAGGAACGCCAAGTTCTCCCGGACCACATAGCGCTCGACGGGACAGTCCTTCGCCCATTCCGGAAGGAGGTCTTGGAGGGCCCACGCGTACACGCGTCCGCCAAACATCCCTTTCGCTCCCGGCACCCGTCCGCGCTCGACGAGGAGGGTCGAGAATCCCTTGCGGGCGAGGGTCAGGGCCGCCGCGGAGCCCGCGGGGCCGGCTCCGACGACGATCGCGTCAAAACGTTCCACGTTCTCCCGCTTCCCGTCTCGGAAAAGCGGGCCGAATAAAAGGCTTCTCCGAATCACCCAAGTCGAGGCGGCGTCATCGCCCGGATCTCGAACTCGCAGCGATCATGCCCATGCGCGGCGCATGCGGTTTCCTCGCACAGGACTTCGCGGTCCAGGAGGAACCGTCCGAGCCCTCCGATCCAACCGGACAGGAAGTGACAAACGGGTTTCTTCGACGTCCCATAGGCCCGGGCGAGGGGGCTGTTCTTGACCGTCAGCACGAGCCGGCCGTGGGCCGGATCGAACGTCGCGATATCGACCCGTCCCCACCCGAGGAGCGCCGCGGAGTCCATGATCCGCCGGGCGTTCGCGAGGCTCAACGGGGGCCCGCTCGGGATCTGGGATGCAAAAGGACTCATGCCATCGCGAGCGCTCCTCTCTCCCGCCAGGTAGAGGATCCCCTTGGCCGAGCCGCCGATCGTCTCCTCGAGCTGCTTCTGGATGCTCGTGATCGCCTCGGGACGCACGATCACGCAGGGCACATTGGAAAGGAGGAGGACCCCGGATTGCGTGTCCGTCGAAAGACGACCCAGGAGGAACTCGGCGGCCTTCTCGGGGGGAAGGGCGGAGAGGCTCTTGGGCAGGTTGCTCGTGGGGCTCCTCCGGTCACGCGCGGGCATTCGGAACGTGCCTTCCGTCGCTTCGTGCGCCGGATGGCGGGCGATGCCGGCGACAATCCTATAGAACGTTTCTCCCTGGTTGCCTCCTCTGATAACGTGCGCCCTTGGGCGACCAACGGCTTCTTATCCGTCGTCCGTGCTTGACGACGTAGCGCATG
This sequence comes from Methanobacteriota archaeon, assembly GCA_005878325.1. Classification (GTDB taxonomy): domain Archaea; phylum Thermoplasmatota; class Thermoplasmata; order RBG-16-68-12; family RBG-16-68-12; genus RBG-16-68-12. The sequence continues at coordinate 3,081 of VBMR01000079.1, forward strand.
CCGGAACCCGCGAAGCCCGAGGCCACGAAGCTCCTCTCGGTCGACGAGCGCGTCGCCCTCGACCGAATCGAATTCGACGAAGAGCCCTTCATCACGGTGGACACGGACCTCTGTCGAACATGCGACACGAAGCCCTGCCTCTACGTGTGTCCGTCCAAGGTGTACCGTCTCGACAAGGGGAACGTCAGGCGAATAGCTACGAGAGGCGGAGGGGGAGTTCGTGCAGGTTGCTCGTCTAGGTCTACTATTCGTGTCTCTCGGAATCGGAATTGTGATGGCCCTTGGCGGTACCGCGTCGGCGCTCACGTACACCGTGACGACGCCGTATCGGGTCGACCACACCCTGGCAGCCGATGCGTCATGGAACGCCTACGAGTTGACCGCGCAGAATGATCAACGGGTCACATACTCCATGACGATCACGACTTCCGGCGCCTGCGCGATGATGTTCTTCATCAAAGGCCACGGCGTGACCCCGGAGTCCAAGTACTTCATCGCGTACTCCCAAGAGAACTGCGCGCAGTCGTACGCGAACACCTTCCCGGTGGGAAGCCGGGACGGCACGGACTTCACGGTGCTCATCCTGACGGACTACACGGGGGATGTGAACTACACGCTCGCCATCGACATCGCGTCGCCCGTGGTTCCGTCCTGGCTCACGGGGATCGGGGTCCTGGCCGTCATCGTGGTCGTTGGAGTCCTGATCCGCACCGTACGGCGCCGCCGCAGGGCCGCCCGCATGGCGTCGATGCCGCCCCTGGTTCCGGGATTTCCACCCGTCATGCCCCCGCCGGCGCCCCCGATGCAGCCGCCGCAGCCTCCGTCCGGGTAGTCGGACGGGCCTCGCAACGGGAGCCTAATAAGCGTGGCTCGCTTGTGAGGAGTTGTGCTCGCGGAACGGAAGCCGGACTGGCTTCGCGTGCGGCCGCCTTCGGGAGAGAACTACGTCGAGCTCAAGTCCCTCTTCCGTTCGCTGAACCTGCACACCGTCTGCGAGGAAGCCCACTGTCCGAACGTCTGGGAGTGCTGGGGCGGCGGGACCGCGACGATCATGCTCATGGGCGACACATGCACGCGGGGCTGCCGGTTCTGCGCCGTGACGTCGGGCAATCCCCGGGGCGCCTTGGACTTGGAGGAGCCGCAGAAGGTCGCGATGGCCCTCGCGGAGATGGACCTCTCCTACGTCGTTTTGACATCCGTCGACCGCGACGACCTCGCGGACGGAGGCGCGGACCACTTCGCTCGCACGGTTCGCGAGATCAAGGCGCGTCGACCCGACATGCTGGTCGAGGCCCTGATCCCTGATTTCCAGGGAGACCTCGAGGCGGTCCGCACCGTCGTCGATGCGGGCGTCGATGTGCTGGACCACAATGTCGAGACGGTCGAACGCCTCCAGGGCCGCGTGCGAGATCCGCGTGCCTCGTATCGGCAAAGCCTCGACGTGCTGCGGGCCGCGAAGGGGATGCGGGACGGCCTCTTCACGAAGTCGTCGATCATGCTCGGCCTCGGCGAGACCCGCGAGGAGGTCCTCGTGACGATGCGCGACCTCCGCGCCGCGGACGTGGACATCGTCACCCTGGGCCAGTACCTGCGGCCGAGCGAGTGGCACCTGCCCGTCCATGCGTACGTGCCGCCGGAGACCTTCGCCGGCTTCCGCGAGGCGGGCGAGGCCATGGGCTTCGCCTACGTGGCGGCGGGGCCCCTCGTCCGATCCTCGTACCGAGCGGGCGAGTTCTTCCTCGAAAACGTGATCCGCAATCAGCGGCACCCGCAAGGAGCGTGACCGGACGACGAAAGAGGGGCTCCTCCAGATCCTCGACGCCGACGGGACGTACGACTCGAAGCTCGAGCCGAACCTGTCGCCCGACCTGCTGAAGACCGCATACCGACACCTCGTCCTCGTCCGCACCCTCGACACGCGGATGCTCTCCCTCCAACGGCAAGGCCGGATCGGCTTCTTCGTCCCGAGCTCCGGCGAGGAGGCGTGCCAGATTGGCAGCATGATGGCGCTCGAGCCGCGGGACTGGGTCTTTCCGGCCTATCGGGAACTGGGCGCCGCGATCTGGCGAGGGGTCCCCATCGAGACGGTGATCGCCCAGGCCTACGGGAACGCGAAGGATGCGCAGAGAGGCCGGCAGATGCCGAGTCACTTCGGAGCTTCTGCGACCCACTTCGTCACGACGTCGAGCCCCGTGGGGACGCAGATCACCCAGGCGGTCGGAGCCGCATGGGCTGCGAAGCTCCGGAAGGAGGACGTGGTCACGCTCACGTTCTTCGGCGACGGCGCCACGAGCGAGGGGGACTTCCATGCGGGCATGAACTTCGCCGGCGTCTTCAAGACGCCCACGATATTCTTCTGCAAGAACAACCAATGGGCCATCTCCGTCCCGGTCTCCCGCCAGACCGCCACGAAGACCCTTGCGGAGAAAGCCCGCGCGTACGGGATGGAAGGCATCCGCGTCGATGGCAACGACTTGCTCGCCGTGTACTCCACCACGAAGGCGGCCGTTGACAAGGCTCGGTCCGGGGGTGGACCGACGATGATCGAAGCGCTCACGTATCGAATGGGACCCCACTCGTCGAGCGATGACCCGACGCGGTACCGGTCGAAGGAGGAGGTCGAGTCGTGGGCCCGACGCGATCCGATCGACCGGATGCGGAAGTACCTTGAACTGAAGGGTCTGTGGACGAAGGACCGCGATGACGCGCTTCGCGCGGAGCTCGACGACCTGATCCAGACGACGATCAAGGAGGTCGAACGGCATCCTCCCCCTCCGATCGAGACGCTCTTCGAGGACGTATACGCGGAGATGACCCCGCAGATTCGGGAACAGCTCGAGGCGTTCCTCGCCTCGGGAGAGCGTCGCCGCCCGGAGATGCTCGACAAGTTCCCGCTGTGAGCGGCATGGGCGACCCGTTGCGATCGGAGGAAGTCCCTCTCCGCGACGGTCGGAAGGTCGTGCTGAGGCCCGCGCGGATGGGGGACGCCGAGTCGACGTTGCGCAATGTGAATCGAGTCGGCCGGGAAGAAATCTACATCATGATGGAAGAGGTCCCCGGGATCGAAGTGGAACGGGCTTGGCTATCTGCCTTCGACGGCATCCGAAACGTCCTCTTCGTCGGCGTTGCGGGCAGTGAGGTCATCGGGGCCGCCGATTGCCATGGAGGCACGTTCCCGAAGGACCGGCATGTCGGAGGGATCGGCATCGCCATTCAGGACGGATGGAGGGGGGTCGGCCTCGGTCGACGGATGATGGTGCGTCTCCTGGAATGGATGCGCGCGCGAGGCTTCTCGAAAGCGGAACTGGCCGTCTTTGCGACGAACGAACGCGCGATTCGGCTCTACGAGTCCCTCGGCTTCACACGAGAGGGAATCCGGCGGCGACACGTCCGGATTCGCGGGGAGTATGTCGACGAGATCCTGATGGGCCTTTGGCTCGGACCCGAGACCACGTCCGCGGCCCCGTGAGTCATCCTTAAGTGGTGGACGGGTCTTGCCACGCGGGGAGTTTTCACATGGCCCGACGCGCGAAGCGTGCACCGACGAAAAAGAGAACGGCTCGCCGACCGAAGCAGCGATCGACCGAGCCGGCGACGAGTCCGCAGGGACTGCGAACCGTGACGCCGTACCTGGTCATCGATGGCGCCTCGAAGGCCATCGACTTCTACAAAAAGGCCTTCGGAGCCAAGGAGATCGATCGATCCCCGATGCCCGACGGCACCTTGATGCATGCGACGATCCGGATCGGGGATTCGATCATCATGATGTCCGACGAGATGCCCGGCGCGGACTCGAAGTCTCCGACGTCGGCGGGCGCGACGACGGTCAACTTGCACATCTACTCGAACGCGGTCGACAAGCTCTGGAACCAGGCAATCAATGCGGGCGCGAAGCCGACGCTTCCCCTCGAGAATCAATTCTGGGGGGAACGGTACGGCAAGCTGCAGGATCCCTTCGGCCACATCTGGTCCGTCTCCATGGTGGTCAAGATGAGCGAGCAGGAGAAGGAAGCGAAGCGGCGGGCCGCCTTCGAGATGATGTCAGGGGGCGAGCATCCGGGCTCGGAGAAATCCTGGAGCTAGGGCGACCCGAAATCTAGCTTTATACGCGCCGTTCGCCTGCACCGGCCCGTGACCCAGGAGGCCCTCCGCGCCGCGGAGGTTCGGAAGGTGTATCGCGGCCGAATGGGGCCTGCGATCGAGGCGCTCCGCGGGGTTTCCCTCTCCCTCCGCCGCGGGGAGCGGGTCGCGCTCCTCGGTCGGAACGGCGCGGGGAAGACGACCTTCCTGCGGATTGCGTCGACCCTCCTGATCCCGACGTCGGGGACGATTCATGTCTTCGGCCTCGATGTGGTCGATGAACCCGAACGGGTGCGACCCCTCATCGCCGTCGTGCCGCAGGAGGGAAAACCGTTCTTCCATCTGACCCCGCGCGAGCAGGTGTACGCCTACCTCCGGGCCCGGGGAATCCCTCGGGACGCCGCGAGGACGCGGACCGAGGAAGCGCTGGGAAAGATGGGACTCGAGGAGGTCGGCGACCGCCTGAGCGTCACGCTGAGCGGCGGACAGAAGCAGCGGGCGATGGTCGCGACGGTCATGGCGACGGAATCGCCCCTCATGTTCTTGGACGAGCCCACGATTGGCCTCGACCCGTTCGCGAGACGGGCCGTCTGGAACGTGCTGCGGGATCTGACGCGCAAAGGGTCGACGGTCCTGCTCACGACGCACTACCTCGACGAGGCCGAGGCCCTCTCCGAACGGTTGTACATCGTCGAGGAGGGGCGCATCCTCTTCGAAGGAACCGCGGAAAATGCGAAGCGGCAGATCGGCGGCACGCTGCGCGTCTCCATCGAGAACGGGGGCCACCAGCGGGACTTGTTCGAGTCCTTTGGCCATACGGTCGAGGAGGGGGACGTGTTGCATGTGATCACCGGGCCGGAGCGAATCCACGAGATCATGGACCTTGCGCTGCGAAACCGCCTCTCGGCCACCGTCGGTCCGGTGACCCTTGAGGAAGCGTTCCTCACGATCGTCGGTCGATCGATCGACGCGGAGTGATCGGATGGCCTTCGGACTCCGCTGGTCGGGTTCCGGCGTCTTCCTCGCGACGGAGATCCGCGTGCAGCTTCACGAATGGCTGGCGATCGTCACCGGCACCCTGACGCCGGGGGCCCTCATCGTCTTCGTCGCAATTCTCGCGGCGGACCTGTTGCCGATCACGTTGATCGGAGCCCTCGTCTATTCGATGTTCCTGATCGGACAGAGGGTGTTGAACGAGGCGGCCTACATCCGCATCGACCACAAGCTGAACGAACTGTACCACGCGAGCCCTCTATCGCCGGAAGGCTACTTCGTCGGGATCGCGGGCGGGATGCTGATCGCCTATCTCCCGCCGAGCTTGGTCGTCCTCGGGATTCTGGAACTGATCCATCCGCTCGGCCCCATCGCAGTCCTTTCTCTCGCCGTGTGTCTCCTCGCGGTCTGGGCCGTCTCATCGACGATCGGCTATGTCGTCTCGACTCTCTTCAAAGATATGAAGACGATCTGGCCTTACTCGGCCCTCCTCACGAATCTGTTCGGCATCTTGCCGCCCGTATTCTATCCCTTGGGCCGCGTGCCGATCGAATGGCGGTCCCTCGTCCTCGTGGTACCGACGAGCGCTGCGGCGGCCATCGTGAACGCGGCCGCGGGCCTCGAGTCCATCGCACCGGGGGAGGCGGTCACCGCCGCAATCGCCCTTGCGGTGGAGGCCGCCGTCCTGTTTGGATTCGGAATCTTCTGGGCCCGACGGACGGCTCGGGAGCGCTGAGCATGTCGACCGACGTCCAGCTCATGTCGCAGCCGCAACGGGGCCGAGTGCTCCCTGCGTGGGCCCTGATCGGATGGCGATGGGTCTGGCGCAGCCCTGCAGCGGCGATCGTGCCGATCCTCCAGCCGTTTTTCTTCCTGTACTTCCTTCACGTGATCGCCCCACCGGAATATTTCCCGTTGCAAATCGCCGGCGCGATGCTCTTCTCGACGCAGAACATCGGCAGTTGGTGCCTCTCCGATTCCGCGGTGTTTCGCATCGAACTCCGGCTCCAAGACATCTTCGTCGCGTCGCCGCACAACAAGATCCACTACCTGTTCGGCGTCGCGTTCTCGAACTTCATCCCCGCGATGCCCGCGATCGTCGTCCTGGGAATCCTCCTTGGAACGGTGGCCCAGGTATCCCTAGGCGCATGGCTCGTGCTCATTGGATGTATCCTGACGATCTGGCTGTTGTACTCGGCGATCGGAATCGCGGTGTCCAGCCGCTTACGGAGCCAGCGCGAGGTGTGGCCCGTAGGGAACCTCATCTTCACGCTGCTCGGGATCCTCTCTCCCTTGTACTATCCGCTGTCGATCCTGCCGCCCGGGTGGAGGGAAGTCGCTCGGGCGTTGCCCGCGACCTACGCGGCCTTGCTCGTTCAAGGGGCGATCGGGCTCGTCCCCGCGAGCTCCGAGAGCCTTGTGATCGACGCCGGCCTGTTGGTCCTCTCCGCTGCGGTTGGCCTCGTCCTGGCCGGGTGGTTGTACGAGTGGCGGGAGACCTGAGATAGACTCCATCGCGAGCGGTCGACCTTCTTACCCTTCCTTGGACCGTTTGGAAACGGCGGTCGCGATCGCCGTGCCGACCTCGCTGCATCTGGCGGTCCCGCCGAGGTCATAGGTGACCAATTTTCCCGCCTTGAGAACCGTCTCAACCGATTTCTCGACCGCGGCGGCCGCCTCGCGCAAGCTTCGGTCCCCTTTCCGTCGACCGAGCCATTCGAGCATCATGTGGACCGCGAGAATCATCGCGATCGGGTTCACTTCATCCTTTCCCGCATGCTTCGGGGCGCTCCCATGAATTGGCTCGAACATCGCGTGCCCGTCGCCGATGTTTCCACCGGCCGCCATGCCCATTCCCCCCTGAAGGACCGCCGCGAGGTCCGTGGCGATATCCCCGAAGACGTTCGACGTGACCGCGACGTCGTAGGTTTCCGGCGAACGGATAAGCCATTGCAGGAACGCGTCGATGTACGCGTAGTCGCGTCCGATGTCGGGATAGCGCGCAGCAACCTCGTCGTAGATTGCGCGGAACAACTTGCATCCAGCAGTCACGTTCGACTTGTCGACGCAGGTCACCTTGCGTTTGCCATCCGCCGGGGCTCCCTTCCGCTCCTTCGCGAGGTCGAATGCGAATTGGATGACTCGCTGCGCCCCTTTGCGCGTGATCACGCGGCTGTCCACCGCGAGTTCCTTGACCCCGCCGCGATCGAGAAATCCGCGGGCCGGCGTGTACAATCCCTCCGTGTTCTCACGGATGATGACGAAGTCGACTTTGCCGGGCTCCCAGACCTGCTTGAAGCCCGCATGGATCTTGTGCCGCACATTCGGGTAGAGCTTCGTCGGTCGGACGTTCGCGTAGAGGTCCAGTCCGAAGCGGAGGCCGAACACCACGCCGATGCCCGCGATCTCACCGTTCGGCAAAACCGCCTCGGGAAGCCCCACGGCTCCGAGGAGAATCGCGTCCGCGGACTTGCACGACTCGAACGTCCCATCCGGCCACTCCTCGCCCGTGTCGAGATAATGTTGGCCGCCGCATGGATAGGGGATCAAGTCGAACGAAAGGCCGTATGCGGTTTCGATCGACTTCAAGACCTTCACGCCTTCCCGCATCACCTCGGGTCCCGCGCCGTCTCCCGCAAGGAGGACAATCTTGTAGGCCATTCTCGTCGGCGATGAGAGGTGCGCGCCATTAAGGTTTGCCGGCGATGACCTCAGTACCGAAGCCGAGGCGGGACCCACACCGCCCGACGGATACGACGCGTCACCGCCTCAGGGCAGTCCGCCGGAACCGGGCGACGGCCTTTGCGCCATCGCGGTGGTGGTTTCCCGTTGGCACGATTAAGGAGCATCAACGCGAAGAGGCGAGCGCCGCGAAAGGAACCAACCTTCGCGAAGCGGCAGTGCGCTATCCGAAACGAGCGCGATCGCCCAAATCACGACGCCGACAACAATGAGCGGCCCCCACTTCCCAATGGACACCGTTCACCTCGCCGCTCGGGTCCCAAGTTCCTTTTTCAGTTTGGGTACGAGACCGCCCGCTTCCAGAATCTCGAGCACATTCGGCGGGAGAGCGCTGCACGGCATCATGTCACCGGAGGGCAGACGAACCTGGCCGCGGGCCATGTCGAGTTCGATCGTCTCTCCGGATTTCACGCGATCGCGGAGTCCTTCGCACTCGATCACCGGGAAGCCGAGGTTGATGGCGTTGCGGAAGAAGATGCGCGCGAATGAGTTCGCGAGGATCGCCGAGATCCCGAGCGTCTTGAGGGCGATCGGCGCCTGCTCGCGGCTGGAACCGCAACCGAAGTTCGCTCCCGCCACGATCAAGTCGCCTGACTGGACCTCCTTCGCCCAGGTGGGATCGATGGCCTCGAACGCATGGTCCGCAAAGACCTTCGGATCGGTCGTCCCCAGGTATTTGCCCGATATGATGTGATCCGTCGATACGTCGTCGCCGAAGGTCCAGACGCGACCTTGGAATCGGGTCTGCACCGCTACACCTTCCGCGGATCCGTGATTTCTCCGTGCATCGCGGACGCCGTCACGGTCCAGGGGCTCGCGAGGTACACCTGGGCCTGCGGGGACCCCATGCGCCCCGAGTAATTGCGGTTCGTTGACGAGATGCACACCTCGTCCCCTGCGAGCGTGCCGAGGTGCCCGCCAAAGCAAGGGCCGCACGTGGATGAGGTGAAGGTCGCCCCCGCATCCAAGAACACCTCGATGAGTCCCTCCTTCAGGGCCTGACGATAGATGATCTGAGAAGCCGGCGTGATCTGAAATCGCACGCCGGGCGCGACCTTTTCCCCCTTCAGCAACTGCGCCGCAATCCGGAGGTCCTCGATTCGAGCGTTCGTGCACGAGCCGAGGAACGCGACGTCGATCTTCGTCCCCTCGACGTCCTCGACCGGTTTCAGGTTCGCGGGATTCGACGGGCAGGCGACCTGAGGCCCCATGCCATCGACGTTGAAAGTGTACGTCTTGGAGAACGCGGCGTCGCCATCCGACTGGATGGGTCGGAACGGCACGCCCGCGTGGGCGAGATAGTCCTTCGTAACTCCATCCGCCTCGATCAGTCCGACCTTCGCTCCCATCTCCGTCGTCATGTTGCACAGGACGAAGCGCTCGTTCATGGGGAAGGACTTCACCGTCGAACCGGTGAATTCGACTGCGGCGTAGCGGGCGCCATCGTCGCCGGTCGTGCCAATCACCTTCAGGATCACGTCCTTCGCGCCGGTGCGATCGGCCAGGTTCCCGTGGATGTCGACCCGTATTGTCTCAGGCACCCGCAGCCAGAGGCGGCCCGTCGCCATCACGGCCGCCGTATCCGTGGCCCCGATGCCGGCCGCGAACGCCCCGACCGCGCCCACCATGTTCGTGTGGCTGTCGCTCCCGATCACGAGGTCCCCCGGCTGCGCATACCCGCGCTCAGCAATCAGCTGGTGCACGATGCCATGGTCCCCGACATCGTGGAATCGTCGGATTCCTTGTTTGCGGCAGAAGTCGCGAATCGTCTGGTGCATCTTCGCGATCTCGGGCGTCGGCGGCGGGACCCAGTGATCCAGCGTCACGACAATCTTGTCCGGGTCCCAGACTTTCATCGTGCCGATCTCGTTGAAGGGCAGGAGTGCCATCGCGAGCATCTCGTGCATGTACAACAGATCGACGTCGACATCGACGATCTGTCCAGGCCGTACATCGGTGCTGTGACTCGCGCGGGAGAGGATTTTCTCGGAAATCGTTTGGCCCGGCATCGGACCGCGGGATGTCAAGGGGCAGCGGCCCGTATAAACATGGCCATCGAGGGCCGGTCGTGACGCCATCCTCTAGGGCGCATCACGGGAGCTCCGCGTACTCGGTCGCGACCGCTGTCGCGAGGCGTCCGAACGCGGCTTCGACGTTCGCTCCGGTCTTCGCCGAAGTGCGGAGAAAGGGCGCACCGTACGTCGCCGCAAATCGCGCAACCTCTTCGTCGGAGTAGACGGCCCCACCCAAATCGGACTTGTTCATCGCGAGGACGAGGGGGATGTTCCCCGCGATGCTCCGCACGGTCTCGATCCACGGGCCCAGGGCCTCGAGCGTCGGCCGACGCGTCACGTCCGCAACCGCGAGGATGCCCCGCGCCCCTATGAAGTAGGCATCCTTCAACAAATCGCGGAAGCCCTCCTGCCCCATGAAGTCCCAGATCGACAGGTTCACTTGCATCTCACCTTTCCCCGGGAAGTCCAAGCTCAGCTCCTTCTTCGACGTCCTGACGCCGAGCGTTGTGATGTATCGATCGTCGAACTCATTCAGCACGCACCGCCGGACGAGGGAGGTCTTCCCGACCCTTTGCTCTCCGACGAGGCAGATTTTTGTCTTGAGCTTCTTCGTCCAGGTCATCGCGGGCCGAGCGGACCCATCCTCGGATTACTTAATGGTTCGGGGTCCGTTCTCGTCACCGAATCCGACCGACCCGCCACCCAACGGCCGCAGAGATTTATGACCGGAGGGGCTAGCGGGGCCGTGGCGACACGATTCGTTCGAGGCGCAGCCTTCGGCATGCTGTGCGTAATCTGGGGCTCGACCTGGCTCGCGATCCGGATCGGACTGCTCGGAGCGCCGCCGTTCCTCGCCGCCACTCTCCGCTTCGTCGTCGCGTCCCTCACCCTGGGGGTCCTCGCAATCGCCTTCCGCTCCCGGTGGCCTACGAACCGAACGGAGTGGGCACTCGTCCTCTTCGTCGGTATCGTCCTGTTTACGTTGGACTATGGACTCATCTATTGGGGAGAGAACAACGGGGTGGAAAGCGGCCTATCGGCAATCCTCTTCGCGACCCTGCCCCTCCAGACCGCTCTCGCGGCCAAGGCCCTTCTCCCGGGGGAACGGCTCACCGCGCAGAAGCTCGCCGGCATTGCCATCGGCTTCGGCGGAATCTTGTTGATCTTCCGAAGCCAGATCGGCACCGCGGGGACCGTGAAAACCGTCCCGATGCTCGCGCTCGTCTTGGCGGCCTCCTGTGCCGCGGTCGCGACGGTCGCCCTCAAACGATGGGGGCATGCGACGGACCCGATCACATTCAACGCGGGCTCCATGGCCGTGGGAACCGTCTGCCTGGCGGCGCTCTCGCTCGGCGCACGAGAACCGTGGCGGGCGCCCTCATGGCCGGAAGGGATCGGCGCCATCCTGTACCTGGCCCTGGCCGGATCCGTCGTCACGTTCATCACGTGGAACTGGCTCCTGAAGGGGGTCGAGGCGACCTCCCTCTCCTTCATCGCCCTTGTCACTCCCATCACGGCCGTCCTGTTGGGCGCCTCCCTCGGGAATGAGACATTCGATGCGATCGATCTCCTCGGAGCGACGATCGTGCTCGGGGGAATCTACGTGTCCGTCTCCCGCCGGCTTGCCATCGTGGGACGCGCCGTCCTGGGCCGGACCACGGCCGCGCCCGACCCGATCGACCCGCCCGACGGCGAACGGTAGATGTTCCTTAGGAGTGCCGCCCTTTCGGGACAATCCCGGCCTTGGCGGCAAGGGCCCAAAACTCCTCGTCCGTGACCCCGCGGGACCGCTCGACGCGTTCCCGAAACGACGCGACAAAGGCTTGTTGGTCTTGCTTCGAGCGACCCTCCGCGAAATCCTTGATCAGGGCGACGAGCCGGAGAACCTGGTCCGGCGTGGCCTCCGTCCCCTGGGATCGCAGTTTCTCCGCGACCGCCTGAGAGCCCGTGTGCTTCCCGAAGACGAACGTGCGGTTTCTCCCGATGCGCTCCGGCTGAATCGGTTCGTAGGTCGCCGTGTGCTTGATCACGCCATGCGCGTGGATCCCGGATTCGTGGGCGAAGGCGTTGGGTCCGACCAACGGTTTGGACACACCGACCGGAATCCCGCTCAGCCGTTCGACGAGCTGAGACAGATCGTACAACCGGGACACCTCGATCCCGGTATCGTAGGCATAGAGGGCCTCGAGTGCGAGGACGAGTTCCTCGAAGCTCGCGTTCCCCGCACGTTCCCCCAGGCCGTTCACGCAGGTGTGAGGCACCCGGACGCCTTCCTCGATGGCCGCGAGGCTGTTCGCCACGGCGAGGCCGAAATCGTTGTGGCCGTGAAACGAGAGTTCCGTGGGAGCCAGGCGTCCTTTGAGGGCTCCGAAGAACCATCGGATGCCGGGCGGCGTCATCACGCCCACCGTGTCGCACACCACGGCTCGGTGCGCGCCCGCTTCCGTGCAGGCATTGTAGAGGTCGACCACGAAGTCGAGGTCCGCGCGGAACGTGTCTTCCGTGACGA
>VBMR01000080.1 GCA_005878325.1 Methanobacteriota archaeon
ACGGTCCGGGAGATGCGCTGGGCCCGCGTCGGCGAGTTGGAGTTGGAGTTGGAAGGGTCAAAGATCAAGTCTTATCGGGCGACCGTGAAGATCTACTTCAACATCGAACGATAGGCCATCCAATCATCCTCGATCCAGGTCCTTCGTCGCGGCCACGATGTAGGATCGGATCCCAGCCTCGACGGACACGTGATCGAAGCCGACGGCCTCGAGCCTCTGGCGCAATTCGTCCGGCTCCAGGAAGGCCATCGCCTCTCCGTGCCGCAGGCCACCGATCCAACGAAAGAACCACCCCGGCGCCTTCGAAGGCGGGAGTTCGAGCAGGGCGACTCGGCCGCCGGGGCGCAGGACGCGATGCATCTCCTCCAGCGCCTTTCTCTGGTCCGGCATATGATGGAACGAGACGAGGGCGAGGACGCGATCGAACGATGCATCCGGGAAAGGAATCGCCTCCCCCTGGCCCTGTTCGAACCGAATCGCGGGTCGCTCCCTTCGGCCCAGGGCGACCTTTCGAGGGTTGGGCTCAAGCACGACGATCTCCCCGCAACCGCGAGCGACCCGAGCCGTGGCGGCCCCGGCCCCGCCACCGACGTCCAGCAGGCGCAGGTCCTGCGAGGGAGCGACGAGGGCCCGCAGCCTCGCCAAATCAGGAGCTCTCTTGCGGACGCTAAGCCGTTCGATGAAACGAATGGAGAAGGACGTCGGATCAGCCCGGGGGGGCCGAAGGCGGGTGTGGGACTTGCGGCTTTCGCCGCCAACGCGACCTCCGGTAGGGGAAAAAACCGAGGGGTTCTTAGCCGACGGCCTCGTCGGGTGGCCGGTCGGCAGGTGGTTCCCATGCTCGAGGTGACCTGGTTCACGGATCCCCACAACATCTGGTGCTGGGGCTGCGAGCCGATGGTCCGGCGCCTCGAGATCGCATACTCGGACTCCGTGGAACTCCGCATCCGCCAGGGAGGCTTGTTCGAGGACTTTTCGCCGGTCCGCGAGCAATGGGCGCGGATGTCGGGAGGCCGATGGGCCGACTCCGTCCGCGCGTTCTTTGAGGCGGTCGGCGCGCAGCATCAAATGCCAATGGACTCGGACCGTATGATCGAGTCGATCGAGGACTTCAATTCGACGTGGCCTGCGTGCATCGCCGCGAAGGCGGCCGACCTGCAAGGACCCCATCCCGGGAGGCGATACCTCCGGGCCCTCCGCGAAGCCTGGTGCTTGGACGCACGGGCGATTCACCGGGTCGGAGTCCAGACGGATGTCGCGCGGGAGGTTGGACTCGACGTCGATGCGTTCTCCAAGGCCCTCGAGGACGGGACTGCGGAGCGGGCGTTCGAAGAAGACCGCAAGGAGTGCGAGCGCCTCGAGGTCACCGGATTCCCGACCTTCACGATTCGCAAGGGCGAGGTGTCCGCGCGGCTGAATGGATGGCAGCCATGGGAGGTCTTCGAGGATGTCCTCCACCAGGTCGAACCGTCCGTCGTTGGGAATGTCCCCGATCCGACCGAGGCCACGCTGCTCACCCTGTTTGACCCGTTCGAGCGGTGGGCGACGCGCGAGGTCGCCGCCGTGTTGGGCGTGACCGACGACGATGCGGAACTGCTGCTCGAGGAGCTGGAAGAGGCCGGACGAATTGCCCATCAGGCGGTCGGAAACGGGCTGGTCTGGCAACTGGTGTCTCCTCGTGCGCAGGTCACGAGGACGGCCGGTCCACCCGTTGACCGGACTTCCACACCGAAATGAGATTCTCCGGTATGGCGAGGATCGAGATGTCGGCGAGTGGGTCCTTTCGCACCGCGAGGACGTCCGCGTCATACCCGGTCCGCAGTTGTCCGGACTTGGGCGCCTGCGGTCCCAGGGTCAGCGGGCCGTTCGCCGTCGCTGCCTCGATCGCCTGGAGGGGCGACAGTCCGGCCTCCACGAGATGGACGAGCTCCCGAGCATTTTGGCCCCAGGGCGCGATCGTGTCCGCACCCGAACTCCAGATGTCCGTCCCGAGGGCGATTCGGATCCCTTTGCGGATCGCGAGGCGCAGGGAGCGCTTGTGGTCGTCCCCCAGCGCGACGACCTTGCGGTAGGCGTAATCGGGGATGTTCATCTTCGGGCCGAACGTGATGAGGCGCTCCAGGATGTACCGGGTCGGAACGAGGATGGCCTTCCCCTCGATCATGAGGTCCGCGGCCTCCTCGTCCAGATAGGATCCGTGTTCGATCGTCCCGCATCCGGCCCGGAGGGCGGCGAGGATCCCGGCCTTTCCGTGACAGTGCGCCGCGACGATTCGCTCGGCGCGGGCCGCCTCCCCGACGATCGCGCGCAGCTCGTCGTCGGAAAACTGCTGATGCATGGGATGGTCCACTTCGCTCATGACTCCACCGGACGCGCACACCTTGATCACTCGCGCCCCCAACCGCAACTGATTCCGCACTCCCTGAAGGCATGCCGCCACGCCGTCGCAGAGTTGGAAATAGTATCCGCTCGCGCCAAGCCCGTGGACGTACGAGGTGGGGAACATGTGAAGGTCGCCGTGTCCCGCGGTCGGACTGAGCATCGCTCCGCCACCGTAGATGTGGGGCCCCGGGATCGTGCCCTCCGCGACGACCCGCGCCAGGTGGATCCCGAGGCCAACGAGGTCGCGGATGCTCGTGAAGCCCGCGAGGAGGGCGGTGCGCGCGTCGGCGACGCTCCGCGCGGCCAGGACCGGTAGGGACGTCTTCGCGATGTCTTCCACGTTCGTCGATCGGATCCCCATCAGGTGGCCGTGGCAGTCCCAGAGACCGGGCATCACCACGGGAACGCGGGTGACGCGAGCCCCTGCGGCCGCTTTGGGGGCGCCTTCCATCGTCCCTGCGTAGGCGATTGTGGGGCCGTCGAAGACCACGCACGCATTTCGGATCGGCTCTCCCTGGCCCGGGATCATTAGGTCCGCTTCAATCCGTTCCATGCGGACCCGGAATGCCCGTGGGCGAATGAGCCTTCTGGCCACTCGGTTGAACCGGAGAGGAACGGAGGAATGCTTTTCCCAGCGGACTCGTTCCCGCCCGGGATCGTCCATGGCCCGTAAGCGAAGTCGCGATGCCTTTCGACCGCTCGCCAAGCGCATCCTCGAGGAGTATCGGGAGTTCCATCCCACACAGGCCGCTTCCTCCGGACTTCATCGATTCGATGGACAGCTCGCCGACTACACCATCGCCTCCGTCCGCCGCTACGTCGCATCCGCCCGCAAGGCCCTCCAAGCGCTCGATCGGATCGAGCAAGGGAACGGGTTGTCTCGAGCCGCGCGCCTCGACCTCGGCGTGCTCCGCGGTCTCCTGCTGAGCGAGATTTCCGAACTGGAGGACCAGCGGCTGCCCCAGGCCTTCCCGCCGCACCACCTGTTCCGGCTCAGCGTAGTGAATTACCTCTTACGCAACTATGCGCCCCTGGATCGCAGGCTGCGGGCGGTCGCCCGGCTCCAAGCGCAGATCCCACGGTACTTGAAGGACTTGCGGCGCTACCCGCTCCCTAGTGGAGCGGACGAACGAGGTCGCGAAGGGGGAGTTGAAGGCGCTCGTCCACGATTTCTCGACGACCTACAAGCCGCGGATCAAGAGCGAGTTCGCCTTGGGCCGTCGGAAATACGAACGGATGATTTTCGCGGAGCACCTCGCTCGGATCCCGATTGAGCGCTTGCAGGAGGTCGGTCAGGCCGACCTCGCCGCAAACCAGGCAGCCTTCCACGAGACCGCGAAACGCATCGACCCCGCAAAGGAACCGAAGGAAGTCCTCGAGGACATCGAACGGGACCATCCGACGGCCGAGGGACTGATCGAGGACACGCGGGCGATGCTCGAGGAGATCCGAGGTTACCTCATCGACCATGACATCGTGTCCGTCCCTTCCGAGGAGCGCGCCCAGGTGATCGAGACCCCGCGGTTCTACCGCTTCGCCACCGCCGCGATGAACTCGCCGGGGAGTTTCGAGCGGGTGGCCAAGGAGGCCTTCTACTACGTAACCCCCGTGGAGGACTCGTGGACTCCGGAGAAGCGGGAGGAATGGCTCCGCCACTTGAACTACACGAGCCTTCGGAACATCTCCGTCCACGAGTGCTACCCCGGCCATTATGTCCACTTCCTCCATCGGAAACGGGTGCGCTCGCCCGTGTTGCGCAGCTATTACTCGTACGCCTTCACGGAAGGCTGGGCCCACTACTGCGAAGCGATGATGGTGGAGCAAGGGTTCGGGGACCTGCGGTTGAACCTCGCGATGCTCCAGGACGCGCTCTTGCGGGATTGCCGATACCTGTCGTCCATCGGGATGCACACGGCCGGCTGGTCGTGGGAGGACGCGACCCGCTTCTTCATGGAGAACGCACACCTCGATCGACTCCCCGCGGAACGAGAGGCGAAACGGGGCACCTGGGACCCAGGCTACCTGAATTACACTCTCGGGAAACTGATGATCAAGAAGCTGCGATCCGATTGGATGGCCCGGAACCGCGGAGCGAGCCTCAAGCAGTTTCACGACGCGTTCCTCGGCCTGGGGGCTCCGCCCCTCGGACTCGCCCGCGAGCACTTGCTCGGTCCAGGAGCCGGTCCGGCCCTGTAGCGAGAGCCGCAGCGACCCTCGACGATCCTGTGGACCCATGCGCCGCTCGGATGCTTTATGTGCCGCGACGCCTACACGATTCGGGAGCGGGCGAACGGTCGCGCCGGTGAAGGAGGCCCGTCGGCGAATGCTCCACGCGATGCGGAACTAGCGCGGTTCGCGGGACCTCTGGCCACACCGAGCCCGCGGGCGCTCCCAGGCACAGGGTCCGATGGAACTCCGGAGGGGCGCCTGCTATGTCATCGAGGACGAAACCTCCGATGTCGCTTACCGCTTGTTCACCCAGAAAGCACCGGAGCTGGGGGCCGGTTTCTGCATCGCCCGATTGCATCCGGAGAAGATCCGCAAACGGCTCGGCTCCATGCAAGCGCGCCTGGGATGGCTCGCCGAAGCCCCGGGAGCCGATCACTTCAGCGCGAATGCGATCTCGTCCCTCGCGAAGGCCATCCAGCAGTTTGTGCAGGAACACCAGAGCTCGGGCCTCGTCCTGGTCGACGGCCTGGAGTACGTGATCTTGCACAACGGATTTCAGCCCACGCTCCTCGCCTTCGTGGAGCATCTCAATGAATTCGTCATGAGCACGCAGGCGATCGTCCTCATTGCCTTGCGGCCGCGAACGTTGGATCCCCGAGAACTCGCGCTTCTCGAACGAAACCTGCAGGTCCTTCGAGGTCCTGAGGTCAAGAGCCAGCTGGACATGGAAGAGGTGGGGGAACTCCTCGTTCGCGGTCC
Source organism: Methanobacteriota archaeon (assembly GCA_005878325.1). Lineage (GTDB taxonomy): Archaea > Thermoplasmatota > Thermoplasmata > RBG-16-68-12 > RBG-16-68-12 > RBG-16-68-12. Next base: position 5,311 of record VBMR01000080.1, read on the forward strand.
GGAATCGGAGGAGCCGATGGCATGGGGACCGGATGCACCAAAAGCTCTAAACCTCGGACCCGGCATGATACATACCCAGGTGCCGACCGTGCGCTGTGCGAGATGCGGAACGGAGAACGCGGAGGACATCGCCTACTGCGTGTATTGCGGAAACAGCCTGACCGCCCCTGCCCTCGAGCCCCTCCCGGTCGAGCCGTCCCTTCCCTCTCCGTCCAGGGCCGTGAAGCGCATCCCGCTGAGCGCGCGGAGACACGCCGAGCGGCGTCCGGACTTCGTCGGGCTGATCGGCGTTGCGTTCTTCCTCTTGATCATCGGCATCGTGTTCACCCTGAACACGAACTTGTTCAATGACCTAGGCGGCTGGTGGGACTTGATGCGAATCAATGGCCTCCCGGCGGGCTTGTTCGTCCGCCCGCCCCCGGGCATCATCACGAGCGGGATGTTCTTCTTCGCACTTCTGGGTCTCTCGAACTTCCTCACCTCGGGATTGCGGTGGATCGTCGACCGCAGCCGGTTCGGGGCCCTGGCGCGGGTGTTCGCGGGAATCGGCTTCCTGAGCCTGGCCGCGCTGATTTGGCGCTTCTCCGCCGACGCCCTGAACGGCGGCCAAGTGATTTCGATCTGGACTGCGATCCTAGCGACCCTATTGGTGCTCTACATCGCCACCGGTCTCTACTGGGTTCGCGCTCGACGACCTGCCGCAGTGGGCAGCCAATCTCCGACCGACCGGCCCTGAAAATCCATCCCGTGCCTGGTCGGCAACCGCTTTCTCGGCCCGTCACGGCCGGACGAGTTGGGAGGTCGGGACGCCCCCGGGCGGGATGAATCGACTGCCACAACTGCACGTCCATACGATGGCCTTCTCCCCGCCCTCCGTCTCAATTTGGGTGACGGAATAGTCGAAGCCGCAGTTCTCGCAGGCTAAGACGACCGCCGGAGTCGCGGGCAGACGAAGGAGCAAGCTCGGTCGCTTCGTCCGCCGAAACAACCTCCGCAAATTCTCGACCGGATGCAGCCACATCCGGACGATGTCGTGCGAAGGAGTTGGCCTGTGGACCAGTTCTCCCGTTCGGGCCGTGAATCCCCTCCCGCCCGCGGATACTATGGCGTGTGGGGAAATAAAAGCTATCGGTTCATGTCGAAGTCGAGAGCGAGATCGGCGTTGACCGCCGCGAAACGTGGCGACGCCGGACGACGACGGGTCAGACCTGGGGACGGAACTTGTACCCGTAGTGGATGACGCCCGCCTCGCCCTCCTGTCCGAGCTTTCGGAAGGTGGCCTGGACCTTCATTCCGATCTTCACGTCCTCCGGCTTGACGTCGATCAGCTGCGAGGTGAGCCGCACGCCTTCGTCCATCTCGATGATCCCCATGACATAGGGCTTCTGCAACTCGAACTGAGCCGGGGCGTCGTGGATGATCGTGTACGTGACGACGGTCCCCTTGCCGCCCAGTTGGAAGCGGTTCATCTTGCCGATGGACTTTCGCCCACAGGTCGGGCAGACGGCCCGCGGGGGAAAGTCGACTTTGCCGCAGCTCCCGCATTTCGTCCCGATCAGATTGTAGCGGCTCGCGATTTCCCGCCAGAACCGGGGGACGGCGATCTCAGTCCCCCCGTTCGAAGATGTGGACGACCGCCGTGGCCCCCGTCCCTCCGAGGGTATGGGTCAGGCCGCGCCGGGCGCCAACGACCTGCCGCTTGCCGGCTTCCCCGCGGAGCTGCCGGACGATCTCGACGGCCTGGGCGACTCCTGTCGCCCCGACCGGCTGGCCCCGGGCCTTGAGTCCTCCCGATGTGTTGACGGAAATCTTGCCATTCAAGGCCGTCAAGCCCTCCTGGGTCGCGGGGCCGCCTTTCCCTTTGTCGATGAACCGAAGGTCCTCGATCGCGAGGATCTCCGAGATCGTGAAGTTGTCGTGGACCTCCGCGACCTGGACGTCCTTCGGCCCCAGCTTCGCTTCGTGGAACGCCCGCTTGCCCGCGATTACGGTCGCGTCGAGGGTCGTCAGGTCCCGCCGGTCGTGCAGGGCGAGGAAGTCACTCGCCTGGCCCGAACCCGCGATCCGGATCGGGAGGTCCGTGAACTTGCGGGCCTTCTGCGCCTCGCACAGGACGACCGCGGCGGCTCCGTCGGAGAGCGGGGCGCAGTCGAAGAGGCCGAGGGGTTCTGCGACCCACGGCGCGTTCAGGACCGCCTCGAGGGTGATCTCCTTCTGGAACTGGGCCTCCGGATTCAGGGCTCCGTTCTTGTGGTTCTTCACTGCCACCGCGGCCATGTGCTCCCTCGTCGTCCCGAACTCGTGCATGTGGCGTCGGGCGATCATCGCATACAGTCCCGCGAAGGTCGCGCCGAAGACGCTCTCCCATTCCTGATCGGCCGTCGAAGAGAGGATCTCCGCGGCCTGCACGTCCCCTACGTCGGTCATCTTCTCCGCGCCTCCCACGACGACGATGTCATGCATGCCGGAGGCGATGGCCAGACGGGCTTGCAGGAGGGCGATCGCACCGCACGCGCCGCCGCCTTCCACGCGGACCGTCGGTAGGTGCATGTCCGCGAGGCCGGAATAGTCCGCGACGAGGGCGGACACATGCTCCTGGTCGATGAACTTCCCTGCGGACATGTTGCCGATGTACACCGCGTCGATGTCCTCCGACCGGAGCTTTGCGTCCTGGATCGCCTTGAGGCCGGCCTCGATCCCCAGGTCCCGGAAGGAGCGATCCCAGAGCTCGCCGAACTCCGTCTCGCCGACTCCGATGACCGCGACGTCCCGCAATTCAGGCCTCCCGCATGAGGATCTTGCCCCGATACTTCGCATACCTCGCGTAGTCGACGAATTCGTGGTCCTCGATCTGCTCTTTGATCGTCGGAGTGGCATTCCGGCGAATCTTTGTGATTTGGTCCGTCACGGTGAGGTCAAATCCGTCCGATCCGGCGCCGCTTCCGTATCCGACCGCGAAGATCCGATCGCCGGATTCCGCCTCGTCGAGGATCGCGCACAGGCCGACCATGATCGCGCCGCTATACGTGTTCCCGATATCGCGGACGCAAAGGCCCGTGTCGATCTGCGCGTCCTTGAAGCCGAGCTGTTTCGCCGCCCGGACCGGGAATTTTCCGTTCGGTTGGTGGAACACCGCGTAATCGTAGTCCTCGGCCGTCGTCCCGGCGCGTTTGAACAGCAGCTGAGCGCAACTAATCACGTGTTTGAAGTACGCGGGCTCGCCCGTGAAGCGACCCCCGTGACTTGGATATCGCTGACCTTCCCGCCGCCAGAAATCCGGGGTGTCCGTCGTGTACGAGACGGTGTGGGCAATATCCGCGATGGTCCGGTCGACTCCGACGAGGAGGGCCGCTCCACCCGCGGACGCGCTATATTCGAGGGCGTCACCCGGAGCGCCCTGACTCGTGTCCGATCCAATCGCGAGGCCGTACTTCATCATCTTGGAGAGAGTCAGTCCCATCGTCGTCTGGATCGCCGCCGTCCCCGCCTTGCAGGCGAACTCGAAATCCGCCGCGGTCAAGACGGGGGCCGAGCCGATCGCCTCCGCGACAATCGTCGCGGTCGGCTTGACCGCGTACGGATGGGACTCTGAGCCGACGTAGATCGCGCCGATGTCCGTGGGGTCGATGTCGACCTTCGCCATGCAAGCCCTCGCGGCCTCAACGGAAATCGTGATCACGTCCTCGTCCGGGCCCGGCACGCTCTTCGCCCGGATGTTCAGGCCGCGGCCCATCGCCTCGCCGTCGGCCCCCCAGACGGTCCCGATGTCCTTCGGTCGAATCCGGTATCGCGGGATGTACCCGCCATAGCTCACGACGCCTGCTTTCATGCCATCCGCTCCAGCCTCGTAATCAAGTCTGCCTGATCAAGTTCCGTCCGCGCCAGGAGGATGCTGTCCAGCTCCGCGAGCTTCACCGCGAGTTCGTCGATGTTCTCCGGTTGGACATAGACGACCATCGCGGGCTTCAACGGGTGGGCCTTGATCGCGATCATCGGCGACCGGCCAAACTTCACGCCGGTGAAGAGAAGGGCTCGCTCACTCGTCGACCCGTAGATCCGGAGGTAGTCGGATGCGTCGAGCGTCGTGATCGCCTTGATCGAATCGATCACCGTGTATCCGTTGACCAGGCGCCGCGTGTTCGTCTTCTGGGTGAGGAGCTTGCCTTCGATCTTCCGGAGAAAGTCCGCGGCCCGCATCCCGAACGCCCAATCTTTCATCGACGGGATCACGTCGGAATACTCTTCGAACCGTTTCGATAGTTTCTGGCCCGTCCTCTGGTCGATCTCAAGGAGGGCGTCCACGAGGCGATGGATCGTCTTGATGCCCGGCGACGTCCGTCGACCGGCTTCGTAATCGCTGATGACGCTCGGAGAAACGCGCATGTATTGCGCGAGGTCCGTCTGCGTGATCCGGAGCTCCTCTCGCCACTTTCGCATCGTCTTCCCGGGCTGCTCGGAGAGGGCGATTTCGCCTGCGATTTTCTCCCGGAGCGGGAACTGCATGCGGCCGCGAGACTTGGAGGCCTATATAAGCGTGTCGAAGATGCTATCGACGTACGCCGATGCGCACTCTGAGGGACGGACTCCGACGAAAACGCCGCGGTCTGTCGCACAACGCTTATACGCGGGCCTCCACTTCGCGAGGCGCTTAAGGGTCCGTGGGGTAGCTTGGTCTATCCTTGGTGGTTCGGGACCGCACGACAACTTCGACGGCGGCGGAAGACCACTAGACTCCGGTTCAAATCCGGACGGACCCACTCTCATGGGTCGATGAGTATGGTTCTAATGAGGCGGGATTCGGCTCCGGCGCGATCAGCTTTTCCGGCGGGGGCCTGCGACCCATCCTTCGTCCTTGAAGACGGCCCAGACAGCCATCGAGTGCCCCTGGCCGAGGCCGAAGTCCTTCTTGAGCCAAGCCACAAGTTCTCCCGCCTTCATGTCCGGCCGCAACAGACCCTTCTTCTTAGCGAGTTTCATCAGATCCTCGGGCGTCTTGCCCGTCTTGGCCCTGATCGTGTCGAGATAAGCTTGAAAGGTCATGAGTCGTCATTCTTCCTTTGGGCTTAGTCCTTCCGTTAGGTTCCATTCCCCGGCGTTCCTCGAGCCGTGTGCCACCTGTCCGCTAAGTGGGCAGGTCAGGGAGCTTCACTTGGCCCCGCAGGATGGCCGCGGCATCCTCCGGCATCACGGGGTTGATGTAGAAATCGGTGCCGCGCTCGAAACCCGCCGTCTCCGCGAGCCGGGGGGTGATCTCGAGGTGCCAGTGGTATCGCGTCGCGCGCCCGCCGGTTGGGCTCGTGTGAATGTAGTAGTTGAACGCGGGGTTGTCGAGGATGCCGTCCATCCGTCCGAGGATGTCCCGCAGGATTCGGGCGAATTGCGTCCGCTCTTCGTCCGGGACATCTTCGAAGGCGGCCCGATGGGCGGTCGGCACAATCCAGGTCTCGAAGGGGAAGCGGGCGGCGTACGGAGACAGACACACAAAGGACTCGTTCCGGGACACGATCCGCTTGTCCTCCGTGCCCTCCGCCTCGAGGATCCGACAGAAGAGGCAAGCGCCATTCGACGACTGGTGGAAGCGATTCAGAGCGCGGATTTCCTCCGTGATCCGCCGCGGGACGATCGGCATCGCGATGATCTGAGAGTGCGGGTGGGAGTTCGAGGCGCCCGCGCGTTCTCCGTGGTTCTTGAAGATCAGGATGTACTTGAACCGCTTGTCCCGGACCAGTTCGACGTACCGTGCGCGGTACGCGTCGACGATCGCCCCGACCTGGAATTCGCTGAGCTTGGAGAGGTGGTCCAGGTGGTCCGGCGTCTCGACGACGATTTCGTGCGCACCAACCCCCGTCACGCGATGGAACAACTCGGTCCCGTATCGATGGACCCGCCCGTCCGGCTCCAGGGCCGGATACTTGTTCGGAACACACCGGATCCACCAACCCGGGCCATTCGCGCTGCCGTCCTTTCGATATGCGAGTACCTCGGGCGGCGTCATGTCCTCGTGCCCGGCGCAAAAGGGGCAGTCACTCGGGTCCGTGCCCCACTTCCCCGTCCGGAACGCGCCGGGCCGTTGGGCCCGCGACGCCGAGAAGACAACCCACGTGTTCGAGACGTAGTCCTTCCGGAGTTCGGGCATGGCGGGCCTGGGTGGGACCTCGACGAAGGGCCCGCGATACTTTAGCGTTATGGACTCGGACGGATCAGGCCTGCTCCGCGGAGCTTGCGGCCTCCGCCGGATGCGGGTGTCGAATGTCCCAGACGATCCGCGCGGCGGCGAGGACCATCGCGAAGCCGAGGACTTGGGACACGAGCGCCTCGGTCGTTCGGCTGAGGAGGAGGACGCCCACCAGGACGCCCGCGACCGAAGCGATCCCCATGACCGCTCCGAGGCGCGTCGACCTCCGGCTCGCATGCCCAAGGCTCCGATGCGTCATGTACCCCATGAGTTGGCTAGGGATCGAGGCGAGGGAGCTCAGGGTCCCCGCGAACACGGGGGAGATCCCGAAGAGGAAGATTAGGGCGGGAATTCGGTATTCGCCCGCGGCGACGCCGAGAAGGCCTGAGATGACCCCGAGTCCGAAGCCGAGGAGGAGGGCCAAGGAAACCGTCAGGGCATCCAACGAAACGGCGCGGGCCCCGGGGATTTCGAAGAGCATCAGTCGGAGGCCCGTGACGACGAGGATCCCCGCAAGGAGCGCCTTGAGCGCTCGAGACGAGATCCGCCTCGTGACCACAGCGCCCAAGTAGGCGCCGGGGAATCCCCCGGGGATGAGAAGCAGCCCGAGGACCAAGGCCTCCGGCGGAAGGTTCCACGCCTGACGGAACAGGACCGTGAACGTCGCGACGATCAGCCCGATCAAGAGGTTCGTCGCAATTGCCCATCGGACCCGACCGAGCAGAACGAGGAGGATCGGCGCCCGATACTCCCCGCCCCCGACCCCCGCGAAACCGGACAGGACGCCGATCGGTGCGGCGAGCAGCGCTCCGACCAGGAGCCCGGCGGGCCGTTCGGCCAAGGTGCCATGCGGTTCGACCAAGGTCCTTCTGGAGGGGCGTCGTCCCCTTTACCTTTCCGACCGGCCCTGCGCTTGCGAACGAAACCGAGCGCTGAATCTCCAGCCGGTTCGGGCGGCGAGGGGTGCATCGCTCGCCAGAGCGCCGATCGAAAATGGTCCTAGGGAGTCGGGTCGAGCCGGAGGGAACGAATGCGGCCGCGAGACACCGAGAAGGAGCCTCGAAGCCGGGACTTCTTCCGTCGGAACAAGACCCGTACCTCCGCCCCCGCCGTCTCAATCGTTTCGAGGGCGACCGCATGCGGCTCACGGTACGGAAGGAGCGACTTCGCGATGGCGCGAATCCCCCTCTGCTCACGGCCGGTCTCGTCGCGAAGGACGGCGTCCATCGCGATCAAATCGAGCGCATCAATCATTCGACCCTCCGACAGGGAATCGACGAACTCGCTGACGACCGCCTTCGCCTCCTCCGGCGAGAGGTCCTTATGCGATTCTTTCACGAATATCCATCGAGGGGTCGCGGGTCCAGATACTTGTGCCACGGAGATTCCGGAGTCCTATTGAGATTTGGCCGTCCGACTCACCGCGACGTCGATCGCGAGCTCGGCGATGTCCGCCGCATATCCCGCGGTCCTCCCCAAGCTGTCGACGATCGCTCCGAGCGCGAGAAGTTCCTCCCCCTTCTTCGACGCGACTTGGTGGAGGAGGCCGTCGGTTAGCTTTTGATGCCGATCCAGGTCATCGACCGCCTCATTGGCGGATTCGATGTCCGTCGTCAACAGGGCGAAGAACGCCTTGTCCAGGATCCCGATAGCAGATGCGCGGGCGGCCCCGAGCTCCTTGAGGAGTCGCGCTTCGAGCCCCTTGTCCCCGAACACTTCGGAGGCGCGGGCAATCCGCTCCGCATGGTCCCCGATCCGCTCGAGCAACTTCGCGATGAGCCGGTAGTTGTGCAACTCCCCGGTGCCGTTCGAGTTCGTGCTGGCCGCGCCCGGGGAGTGGGCCAAGCTGTATTGCTTGGCCACCATCCAATAGAGCCGGTCGACATCTTGGTCCCGCTGGATCACGTCCTTCGCCAGGGCTTCGTCGCGCACGCGCAGGGCCTCGAGCGCGTCCTCGTGCATCGCACGAACGGTCAAATGCATCCGCCGCAAGCACTTTTCCGCGCTCAGTTCGGCCGTGTCGGAAAGATCCTGGATCACGACCGTATTCTTCGACTCCTCGATGACTTCCGGGCCGATGACCATCCGGCTGAACTCACGAGCGACCCGTCGGACAAACGGACCGAGCTCGGGTCCGAACCGGATTTCGATATATCCAAAGCCCGCGATGTACGCGCCAATCAGTTTCCTGAGCAGATGGTCCCGACGCCCTTCCCCCTTTTCCTCGAACACGCGGCGACGCGCGAGCGGTCGCTCCGCCGGCCGGGCGCGAACGGACATGCCCCCATCTCCTTGCGGTTCCAGGAAGACGGTGTCGCCAGCCTTCAAGCCTGCATCCGTCACCCAGCGCTTCGGCAGGGACACGACATAGGTCGACCCGCCGGTCAGCTGCAATTTCCGTCCTTCCATGCCCCTACGCCTCACTCCGAGCGAATTCAGTCACTATAGAGGCAAAAGGCTTGGCGCTATAGACTATATAGTTATTCCCTCGACATCGGTTGACAGGGATTATTCCGTCGGCAACCGTCATAGACCGACGGGGGTTCCATGCGACTCACGGGAACACCTGGATCCAGGGGGAAGCGGAGAGGAAACCATGGTAACAGCAGAAGAGATGGAGAAACTTCAGCGCGGACGGCCCGGCCGTGGCCGACTCCCGGTCGTCGTGGCCGTCATCGTTATCGCGGTCATCCTAATCGCGGTCGCCGCATACGCAGGGTGGCTCTTCCCGTCCGGCGGCGGGAAGGCGAAGGTCACTCTGAACGGGGCCGGAGCGACCTTTCCGTGCCCGTTGATTACGAAATGGTCGAGTGAATACGCGAACTTGACGAAATCGACGACGATCCCCGGACCCCAGGTGACCGTCAACTACAACTGCGTCGGCAGTGGGGCCGGCGTCTCGCAAATCACCCGAAGGACCGTGGATTTCGCGGGGAGCGATGCGCCCCTCTCGCCTTCCGAAAGAGCGGCGGCACCGAACCTCCTGCATATTCCGGAGACCATCGGAGCGGTCACCGCCGCCTACAATGTCGCGGAACTCTCGACCGGTTTGAAACTGACCGGGTTCACATTGGCGGAAATCTTCCGAGGAACGATCACGCAATGGAATTCGCCGAACATTAGCGCGGACAACGTAGGCGTCACCCTTCCGGCCCGGCCGATTCAGGTGGTCCATCGGTCCGACAGCAGCGGGACGACGTTCGTGTTCACGAGCTACCTTCACCTGGTGAATCCGGGATGGACGGCGTCCCTGGTGGGCAAGGCGCCGAACTGGCCGGTTGGGATAGGGGCGCAGGGCAATGCCGGGGTCGCCGGCAAGATCCAGACGACCCCCGACTCGATCGGATACGTGGAGCTCGCCTACACCGTCGCGAACAACATGAAAGTGGCCCAACTCAAGAATCATGATGGGCAATGGGTTTCGCCGAGCCTCGCGGCCACCGCCGCCGCGGCGGCGGCTCTGGCGAGCCCACCTCCGCCCGATGGCGACTGGAGCAGCGTGTCCATCCTGGACGCTCCGGGGGCCACGAGCTACCCGATCGCGAGCCTGACGTACCTCCTGGTCTACAAGGAGCTGAACGTCCTCACCGCGATGGACGGAACGAAGGCACAATCCTTTGTGAACTTCCTCTGGTGGGCAATCCACGGCGGACAAGATCTGAGCGAGCCCCTCACCTTCCCGAGGCTGACGACGGGGCTCGTGACGTTGAACGAAGGGGCCATCCGAAGCATCACGTTCAACGGGCAAACCCTAAACCCTACATAGGGAGGGACGGTTCGCCCTCTTGGACGGCCGATGCACGCCCTCCGAATCCTCCGAGGTGGTACACGGGCCCGTCTGAGCGCGACCCCGGGGGACCTCGTCTTTGAGGGACTCTCCACGCTCGTCGCCCTCTCCGTCGTGGGCCTTCTCGTCGTCATCACAGTTATCCTGTATCTGGTGGCACAGGAATCCATTCGGGTCAATGGCCTTCGTTTTCTGACGGACACAATCTGGGATTCCGTGTCGCAGCGATTCGGAGCGGCGCCCTTCATCTACGGAATGCTCGTCACGTCGGGAATTGCCCTGCTGCTGGGCGTCCCTGTGAGCCTCGGGATCGCGATCTTTCTCTCCGAACTCGCGCCGCCCTGGCTCCGGATCCCGTTGACCTTCATCGTCGAGCTGCTCGCCGCGGTGCCCTCGGTGGTGTACGGTCTGTGGGGGATCTTCGTCCTCGGCCCGGCGATGCGAATCTACATCGAGCCGGGGGTCCAGTCAGTACTCGGCTTCCTTCCCTTGTTTCAAGGGCGCCCGATCGGGTCAGACGTCTTCACGGCGGGAGTTATCCTCGCCATCATGATCATCCCCACAATCTCAGCCGTCTCGCGGGAAGCCCTCCTCGCGGTTCCAGACAGCCAACGGGAGGCGGCGCTCAGCCTCGGTGCGACGCGTTGGGAGACGACGCGATTGGCCGTGCTGCGATATGCGCGGGCCGGGATCTTCGGCGCTTCCATCTTGGGCCTGGGGCGTGCCGTCGGGGAAACGATGGCGGTCACAATGACGATCGGCAACCGGGCGGCATTTTTCGGCTCGCTGTTCGAACCGGGACAAACAATCGCGAGCCAGATCGCGGGCCGCTGGCTCGATGCCTCGACCCCCCTCGAACTCGGTGCGTTGGTTGAGTTGGGCCTGATCCTGATGCTCGTTTCCCTCATTATCAACGCATTCGCGCGGCTCCTGGTGGGCCGATTCCTGCGGGTGGGGGAGGGGGCCGAATGAAGTTCCCTGTGGATCGCGACACCCGGCGTCGTTGGTTCGACGTGTTCATGAGTGGGGCGGCGCTGGTGTGTGTCGGGCTGGCCCTCCTCCCACTCGGAAGTATCCTCATGGAAGCCTTCGTCCGTGGAGCCCCTGCCCTCACTCCGAACTTCCTGACCCAGCCTTCGCTTCTCGGAGGAATCGCAAACGCGATTCAAGGAACATTCATCTTGATTGGTCTCACATCCCTTGTCGCCCTCCCGGTGGGCATCTTGACCGGAATCTACCTGTCCGAATTCGGCAAGGGTCGCATCGGCGTGGTCGTCCGCTTCTTCGTTGACGTCATGACACAAACCCCCTCCGTCGTCGTCGGCATCTTTGCGTATTCCTTCGTCCTGACACTCGCCCTCTCGGGTCTCGTTCCCCGAACTCTGGTATTCAGTGTGATCAGCGGCACCATCGCACTCTCCACGATCATGATCCCGATCGTGGCCCGGACGTCCGAGGATGCGCTGCGCCTCGTGCCGACTTCCGCGAGAGAGGCGGCCTTGGCCTTGGGAATCCCGCGATATCGGACGATTCTCCGGGTCGTGTTGCCATCCTGCGCAAGCGCCCTGGTCACGGGAGGACTCCTGGGAATTGCCCGCATCGGAGGAGAGACAGCTCCTCTCCTCTTGACGCTCGGTTCTAGCCGGGAGTTCTTTAGTGGGCTCGACCAGCCGATCGCGGCGATGCCAACTCAAGTGTATCAATTCGCAATCGCGCCCTCCCTGGCCGAGAACCAAGCCGCTTGGGGCGCCTCTCTCATCCTCGTGCTCCTGATGCTCGGCATCAGCATCGCCTCCCGCGCGGTGATTCGGTTGCGGGCCGTGAAGAGGTGAGGGGCTGACCACGAAGCTCCACGTGGACAAGGTATCTGCCTGGTACGGCGAGAAACTCGCCATCCAGGAGATCGTCTTGGACTTCGAGGAACACGCGGTCACGGGGATCATCGGGCCTTCGGGCTGCGGTAAGTCGACGCTCATCCGGTGCCTGAACCGAATGCACGAGACGATCCCGAAAGCGCGGGTCGAGGGGCAGGTCCTTCTGGACGGACAAGACATTTACGGGCTGCCCGCAGTCAGCGTTCGGCGGCGGATCGGGATGGTCTTTCAAAAACCAAATCCGTTTCCGACCATGTCGATCTACGAAAATGTGGCGGCTGGATTACGGCTGAATGGAGAGCGAGATCGGAAGAAGCTCGACCAAGCGGTCCTCGACAGCTTGAAGCAGGCGGCCCTGTGGGAGGAGGTGAAGGACTCCCTGGACAAGAGCGGAGCGAGCCTCTCCGGCGGCCAGCAGCAACGTCTGTGCATCGCGAGGGCCTTGGCGGTCCGTCCGGAGGTCCTCCTGATGGATGAGCCCTGTTCCGCCCTGGACCCGATCGCAACCGCGAAGATCGAGGACCTCATTTTCGACTTGAAGAAGGACTACACGCTGGTCATCGTGACGCACAACATGCAACAGGCCGCGAGGGTCGCGGAGACGACCGCGTTCATGTACCTGGGGAAGGTCGTCGAAGTCAACAACACGCGGGAGCTATTCGAACGACCGCGTGAGTCATTGACGGAAAGTTACATCACCGGGAGGTTCGGATAAATGCCAGAGGCAGCGGAACGCAAGGCGCTCCAGAAGGGCATGCAGAAGTTGAATGAGAACATGGTCACCCTCGCCGAGCTCAGCGAACTCGCGATCCGGAAGGCGGTGGACGGCCTCACTCGGATGGATCCGGAAATCGCTCAAGAGGTTTTCACCTTGGACGAGGAGGTCTATGGCCTGCAGTTGGAGATCGAGAAAACGTGCGTCGAGCTGCTGGCTCTCCATGCACCCGGCGGACCGCTCCATCCAGATGGTCGACACGGCAATCGATGCGTTCGTCCATCGGGATGCGGACTCGGTACGCAACATCATCGAGGTCGACGATGCCGTGGACCAGTTGAACGACGAGAACTTCAAGGACATCGTCCAGCGAATGAAGGAGGGGAGGCTCGAAATCGAAACGGGCGCCCGATACCTCCTCGTGAATCGTTATTTCGAACGAATCGCCGACCATGCCGTGAATATCGGCCTCCGAGTCGTGTACATGGTGACTGGGGATTGGCTCCCGAGAATCCGCGCCGCCGACCGGGCGAAACGGCGGGAGGCAAGAAAGTCGGGAACGGCTCCATAGATTCCGAATCCACCGTAGACCTTGTCGAAGAACCTCATCAAGCCGAATGTCGCTGACCTTCCCGATGAGACATGGAGAAGAACACGCAACCGGCTCCGGCCGAGGACGACCTGGACTTCTGGAGGATTGACCGCGGGTCGAGCGAGGAAACCCATCAAGCCGAATTCGCCCTGAAGTGAATCGAGGCTCTAGCCTCTCGAATTGACCGGAGGTTTACCTGGCAGACATCGGGAGCAGGGAGAGAATTCGAAGCCTCGGTGACCGACCTAGCTCAGCAGTTCGATCCAGATCCCGTCGGGATCTTTCACGTAGACCTCGGTTCCTTGGGAATGCGCCGGATCCACGGCGACTTTTGCGCCGCGTCGGAGAAGCGCCCGGTACGCCCCCTTGACGTCCTCGACGACAAACGCCAGATGGTCCATTTCCTCTCCCGGACGGTAGGGGACATAGAACCGACTCCCCCGCGGGTACCAGTTCAGTTCGAGCCGCATGCGAGTCCCCGGGGTCTGAAGATGGACCCACTTCCCGCCATGGGGCATGGTCCCTCGACCCACGACCTTCATCCCGAATCCTTTCGTGTAGAACGCCAGGGAACGTTTCAGGTCTCGAACCCGGATGCCCGCATAGTAGAATCGGCTCTTCATGTCAAGGGGGACGCGGCCGAGGCAGAAGTCCTTAGTCCCGTCCTTCGGCGGGCTCGAATCCGATGATGGCCGCCTAGCCTCAGTAGACCCGCTCATGGGGTTCGATCGGCCAGCTCCTGTCCTGAATCGATTGCTGGACCTTTGCCAACGAGTGATCCAGCTCCGCGAGGAAAGCTTCCTTCTTCCTGCCGTCCATCGTCTGGGCCTCGAGGAGCGCGCGGAGGCTCTTCAGGACCGGGACTTGGATGTAGACGAGGGACAGCAACTCCTTCTGGTAGAGGGCCGAAACGAGATACGGATTTCGGGTCGTGGCGACCGTGGCCTGGGCGGACCAGAAGTGGATCACCTTATCCAGGTACACGCCGAAGCCGACAATCACCGCGAGGACGAACAGGAAGAGCACCGAGGCCGTCTGCAGGAAGGTGAAGCCGAAGCGCTCCGTGAAAATGGGCCCGAGGATCAGGGTGAAGACCCCCATGAAAGAGAGGATCGTGAAGACGATCCCGATAATGCCGCTGCTCAAACTCCAGCGGTAGAGCCACTCCGCAGCCCGGATCTTCTGACGTTCCGCGGTCATCGCTTGATCCCGGACCACGATTGCGTCCCAGACGGATATTTCCGCGCAAGGTCGCTGACCCAAGGGGCGGAAGCGAGGAAAAAAGAAGGGTGCGGGGGTCGATGAGAGCGGCGGCCCCCGCTCAGGAAGAGGGTGAGCGGAATTCCTCCCCGGAATCCTCGGATGATCTCAACGGACGCCGACCCTCGAAATCCGGAATGGAGCATCGGAAGGTTAAGGGAGCAGTGGGTGCCGCGTCAGTATGTTACGAAATGGTAACAATTGGAACGGTATTTCAGGGTGAACCGCTTTGTGATTTTTCGAGAACGCGCGCCCCGGAGGCGGCAAACGACCCAAGGAGAGGGCGGGATGCAGAAAAAGGAGCGAACGCGGAAACGTCGATCGGGAAAGGTCCTCACCGTCGTGACCGGGTCGCGCGAGTCCGCCCTGCCCATGGTGAACCCGCAACTCCTGAATCGCTTCCGGGAATTCGCCGACCAGTGCTCGGACTTCTCACGGGAGATCGTCGAAATGAGCGGGACCCGCGCCACGACGACGGGCGGCGACCATGCCCGGCTGAATCTGCGGATCGCCCGGACGATCTTCGGCAAGTGGTCCGTGGAAATCCTGACGTACCTGTACACGAGCGAGCAGGCGCGATTCCAGGAGATCAAGAAGGGGCTTGGGGAAATCAGCGCGCGCGTCCTTTCCCTCAAGTTGACCCGGCTCGAAAATCTCGGGCTCGTCCGACGGACCGTCCTCGACACGAAACCTCCGGGCGTCGAGTACTCTCTGACGGATAAGGGACTGCAGGCGGCGAAGCTCGGAGAGCCGGTCTTCCTCTATCTTCGTCTCACCGAGGGCCTGCTTAACCCCGTCAGCACGTAACCATCGTGGGACCGCTCACTTCTCGCGTTGCATGTACCGGGTAGATTCGAGGCCCATGGCCTCGGTCCGCGCGCGGTCGACTTCCGTGATCAGATCGACCGAATGCCGCAGGTTCCGGTAGCTCGCACCGATTCCCCAAACGCCGCTGAGGACCATTGCGACCGCAACCGCCACGACCCCGGTGCGTGCCTCGGTCGACCACCCCGCACCGCGCTGGACGAGATCCGCGATTTGCGTGACCCCTACTAGGAGGGCGAGGCCGGTCCCGACGACGAGGATCATGGTCCAGAACACTGCCATCGCAAGGCGGCGCCCGACGCGCATTTGGGAGCTCAGGGGCTCGGGCATGGCTTGTCTCGCGGACGAGGCTCGGGATAGATAAAGAATTGCTCCCTAGGGTCGAATGGCTGGCATAGGTTCAAGCGAGCCGCCGCGCGTTGGGCTCCCGTGGCGACCCTGCGGGAGAGGGTGAGAACGTTCCTCCGGAAACTCCCCTGGGCCCGGTTCGGCGCGGGCGCGATCGCGGGCGGCGCGGGGCTCCTCGTCACATTCATCCTCCGTTCGTACGGGCTCGGCGTGTTCCTGCCGGAAGTGGCCGTGGACTTCGCGGTGGAACACATCCCTGGCGCGGTGGAATCCTTTTTCATCCGGACCCTGGGAGAGGGCGGGAAGGCGCTCGCACTCCTGACGGCGATCGCCGTGTTCCTCGCCCTACCGGGGATCTACGCGACGTTCTTCCGTCGGGTGCAGCGCCGAATCAAGAACCGCTGGCTCGTGATGGCATTCTATACGTTTACTTCCTCGGCAATCGTCCTCTTCGGGATCTTGCCCCTCTTGAATCCTCGCTTCCTCGGATCGAGCCCGGCCTCCTTCGGATTCGCGGCGCTCGGTCAACTGCTCGGCTTTTGGATCTACGCGGCGTTGCTCGATTACTTCTTCATCGACGTTTCTGCGCGATACCCCCAGGGCTTCAGCCTTAGCCGCCGACAGTTCCTCGTCGGAAGTCTCGCGGCCATCGCGTTCACCGTCCTCGCCGCCTATGGCATCGCAAGCCTCGCAGCGAAGAAGGGCCGCCTCGCCTTCGCATCGATTCAGGAGATGTTGAGCAAAGAAATCACCCCGATTTCGGAATTCTACATCGTCACGAAGAATCTGAACGACCCCTCGGTCAACCTCGAATCGTGGCGACTCCAGGTGAGTGGCATGGTCGCGAATCCAGGAACGTACTCTTATGCAGACCTCGCCTCCCGGGCGGATCCGTCGTCCCCCGACGCTGCGGACGAAATCGTCACCCTGGAGTGCGTGAGCAACGAGGTGGGAGGGAATCTCATCAGCACCGCGCGCTGGAACGGGATCCGACTCGCTGCGATCCTCGGGGCCGCAGGCCTCGATCCTGCTTCCGATTGGATCGTCTTTCATTGTGCGGATGACTACACGGCCGCGATTCCCCGCGACCGAGCTCTGGACCCCGATACGATGATCGCGCTCTACATGACGGACGACCCGCTCGCCAACCCAAAGGACTCCCCCCTGAGACGGGAGCACGGCTCCCCAGCGCGCATCATCGTGCCAGGCCTGTACGGCATGTTCCACGCGAAGTGGCTCATGGGAATCGAGGCGACACGAGGCGAGTACGCTGGATACTGGCAGCAGAAAGGGTGGACGAACCGAGGACAGATCCGAACGACCGCCATCATCGCGACGCCAGCCGACGGAACGGTCGTCCGAGGACCGGTGACCTTGGGCGGGATTGCGTTCGCAGGAGATCGAGGCATCTCCGCGGTGGAGGTCGGAGTCAGCTCCGAGGGCCAGATCTCGTGGAGTGCCGCGACGTTGAAGTCTCCGAAGTCAAGTCTCACCTGGGTCCTTTGGACCTTCGAGTGGATGCCCCCGCACGTCGGATCGTTTCGAATCTTTGTGCGAAGCGTCGATGGCGCAAGTATGCCGCAGGAATCCGGCACCGCGTCTCCCTTCCCCGATGGCTCCGCGGGCTACGACTCGATTACCCTCCTCGTGCCTTGAGGAAGGCCATCAGGGATTCTTCGCCAGAGGCCCGCTCCGAATCCCGGCGATGGACAGCACGACGCCCACGACGGCGGTCGCGGCACCAATCCCAATCCAGGGCGGATTGTTTGACATGAACGAGCCGGGAATCACACCGAGGCCTTGGAGAGCCCAGATGACCCCCATCAGGACAATCAGGACGCCGACGACGACCAAGATCGGTCGCATGGACGTGGGCACTCGGCGGTAGCAGATAACCCTTATCCCAGCGAGGGAACGGGCGCTCGACGCCTTCGATCGCCACCGACTATCCACCGGTGGTCACGAGGCCCTCGTGCGACCGCCAGCTTCGGTAGAGTTCCTCAATCTCGTATGGGGGGGCGTGACACGATAGATACCGCAGGCGAGTCCGCCCGACGTTTCGGATCCCATGCGTGGAGCCCGCGGGGAAATAGACCGCCGTATCGGCCCCGAGGACTTTCTTCTCGGGACCGGAGAGCACTTCGCCGCGGCCCTCGATTGAGGACCTTCGCCTTGTTGCGCTGCACGATCTTCATGGGTCCACCGCCGGCCGCAAGGGGCGGAGGGAATTTGGAGTTTCCGCATGACGACATTGAGGCAGAAGGATTAAAGTGGGGTCGGTGGGGTTCGCGGCGCGATGGTCCGCGTTCAGGTGATCGCCTACGCGCCGACCGAATTTCTGGAAGAGGCGGACGTCACGATCGGCCGCTGTCGGGAACTCGTCGAGAAGTTCTCCGTCACCTGGGTCAACGTCGTCGACCCGGATAGCCGGACGTTGGAGGAACTGGAGACGCTGTTCGCGTGCCACCCGCTCGCCCTCGAGGACGCGCAGAATCAAGACCTGGCCCCCAAAGTCGATGTGTACGAGGACGTCGTCTTCATCGTCGCGCGGACGATCGTCTGGGCCGAAGAGATCGACACGGATCAGCTCTCCCTATTCGTCGCGAAGAAGTTCCTCATCACGATCCACGACAAAGTATTCCCCCAGCTGGAGGACGTCCGGATCCGCCTCCGGAAGAAGAATCCGAAGCTCCTGAAGTCCGGCCCCGATTTCCTTGCGTACACGATCCTGGATCTGCTCGTCGACTCGTACTTCCCCCACTTGGACCGGTTCCAATCTCTGCTCGATCAACTGGAAGAGGAAATCATTGCACATCCGAGCGGGCATGGCATCGCGAGCCTTCACGAACTGCGCACGGATATCGTCCGGTTGCGGAACTCGCTGCGGCCTCAACGGGACATGTTCGCCGTGCTCGGTCGTCTCGAAATCCCGGTCTTCCGAAAGGAGACCCGGACCTACCTTCGCGACGTGCAGGACCACATGATCAGCGCCCTCGACTCCCTCGACGTGAACCGCGAAATCGCCGCGAGTCTCATGGAAGTCCAAGCGACCCTCGCGTCCAACCAGGTGAACGAGGTAATCAAGGCCCTCACGGTCGTCTTCACCATCACGTTGCCCATCGCGATCGTGTCCAGCGCTTTCGGGATGAACGTGGCCTTCTTCGGGTTCAATACGCCCGAAGGGCTGTACCTCGCCCTCGCGATGATGGCGGTGCCGACCTTGGCCCTCTGGGCCTGGATGCGCCGCAAAGGATGGTTCTGAGGCATGCGCGGCGGGGCGGTGTGCCCTCCCGAATCGGAAGCGGGAGAGCGATGATGGGAGCGTGGAAGGATTCCGACGACTCCCATCGGGAGTACACGCGCGAGGACCTGCGGCAACGGCGGACCACAAAGGGAATCGTCATCCCCGGTGAGGGCGTGATCGTCACCGCGAGAAAATGAGCTTGCTTCCCGTCACTGTCTGGTTTGTCAAGGCGGAAGCCCCGGGTTGACAAAACCTCTTCCCCGGATGGGTTCGCATGGGCTGACAACGCCCACCTCACCGCTTAGACGCAGGAAGAAGGCTCTCAAGACGACAAGCGACGAGCGACGGCTGTCGAACGCGACCAAGTTTCTCGTCATTTGGTGGATGTCGAAGACTCCCTATGCGGCGGTGTTCACGAACCGAGTTGCAGCGGAGGCGGCGGCGAACGTGCGGAACGCTCTGTTGGTCACGTTCAACGGGCCGCGGACCAATGTGGAAGCCGTCGTCGACTGGTACCGACGCGACGACGACGGTCAACCGATGCCGGCCGAATGGCGGGAGTTGATGGGGCACATGCATGCGCCATGGCGGGCTCGGCCCGCGGTCGGTGCGGATGGAGTCCAGACCGATCTCACCGCGTCGACAGATTCTGTCGAAGCATAGCCGTGCCTACGTCACGCGATTCAGTTTTCCCGTCTTCACATCGTAGATGAACCCCGTTACGGGCGTGCCCTTCGGGATGAAGGCGTTCGTCTTTATGCGCTGGACTTGAGTGCGAACGTTCTCCTCGAGGTCGCTGAAGGCGTTGAAGTTGATTTTCTCCGCGTTCGTGCCGTACTTCTTCGAAAGCCTGTCCTGAAGGTCCCGATCCTTGAATGTCAGCATGCCGCAATCCGTGTGGCTGACCACAAGGAACTCGCGCGTGCCGAGAAGTTCTGTCGAAATGATGAACGATCGAAGCGCGTCTTCCGTGGCAATGCCCCCGGCGTTCCGGATTACGTGGGTATCGCCCTCGCGGAGGCCGGTGATCGCGTGTACGTCGATCCGGGCATCCATGCAAGCGAGGATCGCGAGTTTCTTCGCGGGCGGCAAGGGCAATTCGCTCCGGTCGAACGTCCTTGCATATTCCGAATTCGCCGAAAGCAAGTCCTTGAGCAACGGGGTGTCGGGCATAGCCGGTGGATATAACGGCGTTATATCAGTCTCCGTCTTTTTTTCATGCTCATACGAATACTCGGAACCGGGGCGGGTTCGCTCCCAGGAATCCAAAAAGGAGTGGATTAGACGTTCGCGATCGGGAAGCAGAGGCCCTTCTCTACCTTGCCAAGGTCTCCTCAGAATGGCGTTCTAGGAGGTGATCCATCTGCAGGTTCCCCTACAGATACCTTGTTCACGTGCTCCCCATGTCGCCATGGGGCGTGGACTGTATCATCATCCGACGTGTGCGTCGGAGCCCGGCGTGCAGTCTCTGAGGGTTCCGATCTTTCGATCGGCCTTCCCTGCGGATTGTCCGCACCTCGAGATTGTGACCGCTTCGCGGTACTCGAGGATCCTCGGAGTTCCCCGCATATAGCCAGGTTTGTTCCGGTTCCTCGCGGATCCGGAGTCGCAACACATTTACGACTTAGCCCTCCTTGCTGAACCTAGGTTCTAGCGCCGCAAAAACGGAACCATCACCCAGGCTCAACTCGGGTGGCTTGACGGGCGGTGTGTGCAAGGAGCAGGGGCATATTCACCGCGTGATGTTGACACGCGATTACTACGGAATCCATCTTCGTGAGGGCGGGTTACAGCCCTCAGTCCGAACTACGAACGGGTTTCGGGATTGCCTGCACCTCTCGGTGTCGGAACCCATTGTCCCGTCCTTTGTAGCGCGCGTGTTGCCCGGGGGATTCGGGGCATACGGACCTACCGTTGACCTCTCCTTCCTCTGACTTAGCGCCAGCGGTCCCCTTAGTGTGCGCCCGTCCCGGAGGACGAACTCGCAACTAAGGGCGAGGGTCTCGTTCGTTATCTGACTTGACAGAACGCCTTACGGTACGAACTGACGACGGCC
>VBMR01000170.1 GCA_005878325.1 Methanobacteriota archaeon
TCCGGCCCGGCGAGCTGGGTCGCATACGAGTCTTCGTCTGTCAGGCCCACCTTCCACTTGCTGAATCCCCCCGTCACGGACCGGGCCGCCGAGCCCGCGCCCCGGCGGGCGAAACGGGAGAGGTCCTCATGGCTGAGCCGCAGTCCCGCCGCGTGCGCGGCGGCCACCGCGAGGGCCGCGAATCCCGAGGCGCTCGCCCCGAGACCGATGTTCGACGGGAAGTCGTTTTCGGACGCCATGCGGAACGGCTCGCGCAACGAGGCCTTCTCTCGAATCGGGTCCACGACGGCCCGGATCCGCTCCATGTCACGGGCGCTGACGTCGCGGTCGTCGATCGTGGCTCGGTCCCGCGGGACGCCGCCGAACTCGATGGTCGTGCGTGTCATCAGGGGGGCGGTGCACACGCTGATCGAGTCATGGAACGGGAGTCGGAGGATCGGGTCCGCGAGGCCGTGGTACTTGATCAGCCCCTGGATCGGATGGGCGACCGCGGTCGCCTTCATCGGAGCCCCTCCAGGACCGCGGGCAGATCTCCATGGTCCCGGATCTCGCCGTCCGCGCGGTCCGTCGACGCGCCGGGCCAGAAGCCCGTGTTGAACCAGACGGTCCGCATGCCGACCGCCGCGGCCCCAGCCACGTCCGCGGTCACGTCATCTCCGACGTGGACGACCTCCTGCGGCGCCAAGCCGAGGCCATGGAGCGCAGCCCGGAAGATCCGGGGATCCGGTTTCCGCAGGCGTAACTCATCCGAGTACCCGCGGAATCGGAAGTGGCGACCGATCCCCAGGTCGTCTTGGAGTTGGCTCAGGTACCGTCCCCAGCTCCGTCCTGTGTTCGAGATGAGTCCGATCGCGAGGCCTCGGGAGGCAAGGGTGGCCATCGTCGCCTCGAGGTTCGGGAAGATTTGCGGCCGGCGGTCCAAGATCGCGCCGCCCAGGGCGTCCGCCACCGCGGGGACGAGGGCGGGGTCGTTCGGATCGAGTCCCGCGAACCGAAGGAAGAGGTGGATCTGCTCTTCGGAGGACAGCTCGCGATGGAGCGCCCAGTGCTCCTCGAGGACCTGGCCCTGTCGCTCGTACGCATCCCGGAGGATGGACGGCTCGAGGTCGACGCCGCGTTCGCGGAGCCGGGACCCCAAACGCGAGAGGCGCAGGTCCCGCAGGGGCGCGGCCTCCTCCCGTGGCGGGATCACGGCGATCGTCCCCCACCAATCGAACGTCACGCCTCGGATTGCCATGGAATCCCTAGATGTCGAAGATGACCTCGGCGATGCCCTTCTGCGGATCGACCATCAGCCGGTGGCGGGTCACGGCCTTGATGGCGACCTTGAGGGCGTGCCGGGTTTTGTCGATCCGCTCGCCGCGCGCGTGGCCGAGCATGGTGGTGCCGGCGACTTTCGCATCGAAGGAGGAGAAGAGGAGTCGGTCCGTCTCGTGAACGTACAAGAGTTCCGTGAGCCATCGGAGGAGGAGCGTCGGGATGTCGTCCGCGGTCAGGCGGACCTCGACCTCTCCCACAGCCTCGAGGTTCGACAGATCGGCAATCAGGCTGAACATGCCTTCCGCGGCGTTCACGAACAGCTCGTCGAGGGTGTGGCCGTAGGCCCGGACCCCCACGTCGGCGGTGTGCTCGAATTCCTCGTATCGCACGGCGATGTGAAACGCGGGCGCCGGATGAATCTTCTCGCGGGCCGTCAGATGCCTCGTTCGCGGCCCGGCCAGATCATCTTGTGGAGCTGGACCTGGAGCCGCACCGGGAGGCGGTCCTCCAGGATCCAACCGGCGAGTTCCGCGGAGTCAAGCCCCTGCGAGACCTTGTGAGCGGGGACGACGGGCGAGAACAGGATCGTCCTCGCCCTTGTCGGGTACGCGGACAGGACCCGCTTCGCGAAGTCGTAGTCGTCGGGGCCGTACGTCGATCTCGCCGTCCGTCTCGATGGAATGAAGGAATGCATCTGGGAGGCTCCGGACGGCAGCGGCGATCGCGCGAGCCTGCAGGAGGGGCTCTCCGCCGGTCCAACATACCGCGTGGATTCCTTCGGCCCCCTCGGCGGTGGGCCTCGCGAGCGCCCGGACCCGGCCGACGACGTCGGGCACGGAGGCGCGGGTGAACTCGCCTCCCTCCACCGCGTACATCGAGTCGCACCACACACACCGGAGATTGCACGTGTAGAGGCGGACGAAGATGGTTGGGAGGCCGACGAGAGAGCTTTCTCCTTGGATCGAGACGTACATCTCATTTAGGAGAAACTCCTCCTTCTCCCGAACCCTCGCGGGCGCCTCCATTTGCATCGAGGGCCGACCGATGGAACTTCGGCTCTTAAGTGTTCGTCGGTGCGTGCGTCTCGTATGGAAGGGGATCGTCGATGCCGGCTTCGCGGAACCCCTTTAAGCGGAGCTGGCAGGAGTCGCAGACTCCGCAGGCTTTCGCCCGACCGTGGTAGCAGGACCATGTCAGGGCCCAGGGCACACGGAGGCGTTCCCCTTCGCGGACGATGTCCGCCTTCGAGGACCGGATGAGCGGTGTGCGGATCTCGATCCCATTGCCTTCGACGCCGCGCTTTGTGCCGAGGCGGGCGACCTCCTGGAAGGCTAGGTAGTACTCCGGTCGACAATCGGGATAACCTGAGCTGTCGACGGAATTGGCCGCGATTACGATTGCGTTGGCCCCGTTCGACTCCGCGAATCCGAGGGCGTACGACAAGAGGATCGTGTTTCGGGCAGGCACGTACGTGACGGGGATGCCTTCGCCAATTTCCTGGAGGCTCCGACGGACGGGGACGGCTACGCGGCGGTCGGTCAGCGCAGAGCCGCCGATGGCCCTCAGGTCGATCCGAACGATCCGATGATCTTTCACGCGGAAATGGGAGGCGACCCGTTTCGCCGCCGTGACTTCCTTCCGATGTCGTTGGCCGTAGTCGAAGGTCACGGCGATGACGTCCGTTCCGGCCTTCCGGGTCATCGCAAGGGCCGTGGAGGAGTCCATTCCACCGGAAAGGAGGACGATCGCCGTGTCGACCATCAGGGGCCGTAAGTCCAGCCCTGGCAAAAAGACCATGCGATGAGGGGCGCCACGCGCCGATGCCCTTCCGTCCCCTCCGCCGGCTCCTCGAGCAATCCAATCTCGTGGCCCTCCGGGTCGTGCAAGTAGGCGACCCGACCGTAGGGCCGGTTCGCGGGAGGTCCGAGGAACTCCGCCCCCTTCCGACGGAGGTCCTCATACGCTTTCGCGAGATCATCGACGGCGAAGACAACGAACCCCTCAGGGGCCTCGCGTACTCCCTCGATCGGGTACCGATGGATGGCGAGCCGCACGCTCCCTCCATCGAAATGGATGACGTGCGGCTCCTCGAGGAGGACCGGGAGTCCGAGGATTCCGGAATAGAAATCCTTCGCCTGGGCGAGGTCCTTGGAATACAGCACGACGCCTTCGAGGATCAACGACGCCATGGACTCCGCGCGCCCGAAGGCGAATGGCCCTCTTTACGGTGCCGTCCTCAGGCCCGGATTTCGTCGAAGACGTAATCGTCCCACGGCCGCTCGCCCAAGACGATCTCGAATTCCTGCGGGGTCAGGATCGGCTCCTTGTATTGCAGGACGTCCTCGATCGCGATCCGCGGACAAGCCGTATTGACCCAAGCGTCCACGCGATATCCTTGGAGGAGCTCCGGCGAGACGAGGTCCATCAGGAACAGATGGGCCTGTTTCCCGTACTTCTGCGCGAGGGCCTTCAGATCTCTCGCGAGGTCCATCCTCGCTTGGCCGATCTTCTTCGACACGATGATCCCGAAGATCTGCGCCTCCCGGGCCCGCGCGATGGCAGCGTGGCGCTGTCGGAGCACGCGTTCTCTCACATCGCGGAGGTCTCGTGCGGTGCCCCGCTCTGGATCGGCGATTACCACGGGCTTGTCGGGCACGAGGATGGCGACGCCCAACGGGTGGAAGTCGCCGGTGCCGATGTATAGGTAGCCATCGACGTCCTCCTCGATGACGGTCGCGGCGTGGTAGTCGCAGCCGAGGAGCTGGCCGGCGTAGGCGACCCTGCGGTCCGGTTCCCCGATTCGCACGGTGTGGCCTTTCGCCTCCAAATGGTCTCGGATCGCGGGCAGCCAGTGGCGGAACTGCGTCGTCGTCAGGAGGCCGATCCGCTTCGGGAGGATCCGCTCCGCGGCGTCGACGAAGTCCATCGAGGCGAGGGGTGGCCCCGGGAGATCGTAGAAGAAGACGCCGTGGTACCGCAGGTGGGGCATCGGCGCGTGGCCTAGGTGGACGATTAGGTCGACGGGCATGTCAGCGACGTCGCAGGCGCCGAACGAGGGATCTGCCGAAACGAGGCACGTCACTCCCGTCTTCCCCTCGATCTCCTGCGCCAACTCGACGGCCTTCGTGCGGAGGCCGACCGGGAACTGGAGCCCGACCGTCTTCGCGTTCCGTCCTCGGATGACCTCGAGGAGCCGGTCCGTCTCCGCCATGGGAGCGGAGAGGGGCAGTGCGTGGGAAAAACCTGTCCCTAGTCGTTGGGTGGATTGCGCCGGGCGGCCACCAAGACCCCCGCCAGGACGCTGCCGGGGCCGACGAAGAGCAGGGGAATGAGGTTCGGTGGGCGCGTGAACCGATGGACGCACTCTCCTTCGCGGAACGGCAGGGGATGCCAGCCTTCCTCGGGATGTCCGACGAACCCGCTCCCGTCGCAGGTCTCGAACTCTGCCGAGGCGCGCGCGGCGAACCCGAGGCCTCCAGAGACCGTGAGGTTCGCCAACCGATCCGAGCTTTGCCGCCACAATCGGTAGAGCGTGGTGGAGTTCACGCCTTCCCCACCCGAGAGGCTGAGCCCCGGTGGGATTCCACTCCGGGGCTCGAGACCAACGAGGGTCGTCGAGTTCGAGAAGCGGACGCGCCCGCTCCCTGTCCCCGTGATGTTGATCCGCGTCCCATAGGGAGTTTCGATGGATCCCACGACCGCCACGGACCCTGAGGTCGTCCAGGGCATCGAGAGGCCCGGATGGGGGATCCACAAGGTCCATGCCACGCCATCCGGCGCGGTCACGCCGACCCGGTACTCCCATTCCACCGACCAGGTGAGGTTGAGGAACGCGAAGAATCCCCCGAGGACCAAGAAGACGATGGACACAAAGGTTGCGATGACGAGCAACGGGCCCCGGACCATGGGCATGGGGCAACGCATCTCGGCTCGATGCGCTTTGTGAATTTTGTGAGTCCTCAGCGCTTCGTCGGCCGCTCGATCTCGATCCGCCAGGGCGTCGGGAGCTTCACGCCCCCTTTCCGGAGGGCTACCTTCGCGTCCGCGACGTGCTCTTCCGTCGTCGAGATCGTGAAGATTTTCATGCCCGGCTGAACCCGCGCCGCCGTGCCGACCGCGGCGCCGAAGGCGGCCCGCATTCCTTCGGAGATTCGGTCTGCGCCCGCACCCGTCGCGATCTTGTTCTCCCGGAGGACATTGTGCGGGTACAGCCGCAGCTTCAGGTGATACGCGTTCCCCGCCTTCTTCACGATGTAGCGGTTCGCGGAGATGCGGGCCGATTCGAGGGCGATGTGACGGATCTGGCACTGCTCCTCCGCGACCAGGTGAACCTTGACGGGGAAATCCGTCTTCAGGTCCCCGATGTCGAACTGGCTGATCCGGATGCCCGGGACGCCGCCCATGTATCGCTTCTGGGCATACGCCTGCCCGCGGATCTCTCGATACATGCTCCCCGGTTTGCGCGTCATGGTCGAAGGGCGCTCGAAGGGGCGGGCGCTATTTAACCCTTGTCGGCTCCGTGCTCCGAGCGAGAAATCATTAAGAGCGTCGCGCGGGTGTCGCACGAATCGAGATGCTCCTCGTGAAGTTCGGCGGAAGCGTGCTGACGGACAAGGACCGCCTTCGCACCCCTCGCCCGGCCGCAATCCGACGCCTCGCCGCAGAGGCCGCGGCAGTCCGCGGGCCGCTCCTCGTCGTCCACGGAGCCGGGTCCTTCGGCCATATCCTCGCGGCGCGTCATCGATTGAACGAGGGGGGCACGGCTCCCGCGCGACGGGCCGCCGCGGCCCGAGTCCAAGCGGACGTCCGAGAACTCGACCGGCTCGTCGTGGAGGCGCTGAACCGCGCGGGCCTGTCCGCGGTTCCGATCCCTCCCGCCGCGGTGCTGGTCCTCGATGACGGGAATGTCTCGACGGTGGATGTCACCGGGTTCCTGGAATTCTCCTCGATGGGCTTCACGCCGGTCACGTTCGGCGACGTCGTGCGCGACCGGCGACGCGGCATCTCGATCTGTTCGGGCGACCTGATGATGCTCGAGCTCGCCCGCGCGTTTCGTCCAGACCGAGCAGTCTTCGCCGCCGACGTGGACGGCCTCTTCACCGCCGATCCGAAGCGCCGCAAGAGCGCGCGACTCCTGGAGACGGTGGGACCTAAGGATTTCCGGGATGCACTGAGCGGCCGACGGGTCGTCGGCACCCGGATCGTCCGAGGTCCCTGACATGGCGGAGCCGTCCAGGACGGAACAGCGGAAAGCGGAGCACGTGAACATCATCCTGCAGGAGAACGTCTCCGCGGAGTACAACTACTGGAACGACGTGCGCCTGGTCCACGACGCCCTGCCGGAGATCGACCTGGACGGGATCGACCTGCGGGTGAAATTCCTCGGGAAGCAACTCGAGGCGCCCCTCATCATCTCCTCCATGACCGGTGGCTTCGGGATGGGGAAGCAGATCAACGAGAACCTGGCGCGGGCCGCGGCGGACGTCGGCGTCGCGATGGGCGTCGGGTCCCAGCGCGCGGCCCTCGAGAAGCCGGACTTGTTCCCGACCTATGCGGTCGTGAAGGACTATGACGTGCCGCTCGTCCTCGCGAACCTCGGGGCGCCGCAGCTCGTGGCGCAGGAGGGCAAGCGGGCCTACGGGGTCGCGGATGCCAAGCGGGCGATCGAGATGATTGACGCGGACGCGCTCATCATCCACCTCAATTTCCTCCAGGAGGTCGTCCAGCCGGAAGGGGATCGGAAAGCGAAAGGCTGCCTCGCCGCGATCCGGACCCTCGCCTCGCGGTTCCCCGTCATGGCGAAGGAGACGGGTGCCGGGATCTCCCACGAGGCCGCGACGCGGCTGAAGGAGGCGGGCGTCAAGGCGATCGACGTGGGCGGCCTCGGAGGCACATCGTTCTCGGCGGTCGAGCACTATCGGGCGCGGAAGGAGGCGTCGTCCCTCAAGGAGCGGCTCGGGGCCACTTTCTGGAACTGGGGCATCCCGACGCCCGCCTCGATCCTGCTGTCCGATGTCGGCCTGCCGCTCGTCGCGACGGGAGGGATTCGGAGCGGATTGGATGCCGCGAAGGGCATCGCGCTCGGGGCCACTATGGCCGGAATGGCGAAGCCCATGCTCGAGGCCGCGAAGGTCTCCGCGGACGCGGTCGTCACCGAGCTCCGCGCGGTGATCGAGGAACTGAAGGCCGCGATGTTCTTGACAGGGTCCTCCTCGATCGAGGATCTCCAGGATCGCCCTGTGATCGTGTCCCCGCCCACCGCGAGCTGGCTCGAGGCGCACCAGGCGTGACCCGATGACGACCTCGGAGGACGAATCCGCCGAGACGTCCCTCGAGGCGCTCCTGCGTCCCTATCGGGAGACGTCGAACGCCCAGATCACGGCCCTCTGGAACGAGTTCGCGGCCGCCCATCCGGAGAGCGCCTTCCCGTCGACGAAGACGATGCGGCGCAATGCGCGGTTGTTCCTCGCGGGCAAGCGGTATCGGTATGCCATCGCCCTCGCCGGCTATCGCTTGCTCACGGGCGAATCGCCATCCCGCGGTCTCGAACGGGCCGGCACGTGGCTCGAATGGTATCACCTCTACACGCTGTTCCTGGATGACATCATGGACGAGGACGTGCGACGGAGGACCCTGCCCAGCGCCTGGTCCACGAACGCGAAGCTGTACCGCGGTCCCGATGCGGACCGACCCGCCGTGGCCTTCCGGACCCGGAGGCATCGGTACGGAATCTCCCAGGCAATCCTCGACGCCCTCCGGATCCGGTCCCTCGCGGAACACGCGATCGAAGGGGCGGGAGACCTCCATCCGTCCGTGCGCCTCGAACTGTTGTCCGAGCTGACGGCCGTCGACGTGGTCCTGAGCGACGGGCAGGGCCTGGACATCGACTTCGAACGGATGGCGAAGGTGCCCGAAGAGGCCTACGTGCGGATGAGCGAGGCGAAGACCGCCCGCTTGTACCTGGGCGCCGCCGCGACGGCGGCGATCGCCGCGAGGGCTTCCTCGGAAGATCGCTTCGCCCTGGAGGCCTACGCACGCCACTTCGCGATCGCGTTTCAGGACCGCGACGACCTCCTCGGGACCGGCGTGGTCCCGTCGCAGATCGGAGGATCGAGCGAAGGAGACATCCGGCAGGGGAAGCGGACGCGCCTGTACGTCCTCGCCCTCGAGCGGCTCCCCCTGAAAGATCGGGCCGCCTTCCTGCGCGCGTACGGCCGGGGCCCGCAGACAACGAAGCGGGACATCGCGATGGTCCGCGAGCTCCTCCGCCGTCATGTTCGGTCCGAGATGGAGAGCCGGATCGACGCGAACCTTACGGCCGCGAAGCAAGCCCTGTCCCGCCTCTCGGCGAAGGATCCGGAGGCGCGCTCCCTCCTCGAGGCGCTCCTCGACGTGCAGCGGGTCCGGGTCCGCTAGCCCTCGAGGCCGTGCGCGGTGATCCGGAAGGCGGCCCGCGTGCCCTCCTCGCGGTGCCGGTGCTTCTCGAGGACCGCGGTCCGGGCGCTCGTCCCCGAGCGCTCGAATCGGATGATCGTCTTCGCATTGTGGCTGAGCATGTGTCCACCGAGCGGGAGGTAGGCGCCCGTTTCGATGTCCGTGTACACCTGGGACGTCACCACGACCGGGATCCCGCGCTCCCGCGAGGCGCGCAGGAGTTTCGCGATCTGCCGCGTGAGTCCATACCGTTCCTCCCGCCGGGTCTCGTCGCGCATCGTGAGCCGATAGTGCATCGTCACGCTGTCGATCACGATCAGCCCGACGTCCGACTTGCCCGCCGCGAGCTTGACCGCCTTCTCGATCAAGTGTTCCTGCTCCTCGAAGCTGTACGGCTCGGAGAAGAGGATGTTCTTCGCGACGACCTCGAAGTCGTCCCCGCAGATTTGCCGGAGGCGTTCCAGGGAGACGCCCTCCGTGTCGATGTAGATCACTTTCCGACCGGAGCGCACGACGTTCCGCGCGAGCTGCAGGCAGAAGTTCGTCTTGCCGCTCCCCGCCTCGCCATGGAGGAGGGTGATGCAGCCTTCCTCGACCCCCCCGCCCAGGAGGTCGTCGAGGACCCGGCAGCCCAAGGCCACCGTCATTTGCCTCGCGAGCCCCCTTCGTCTCGTTCATCCGTTGAGAGGTCCGCGGGAAGGCTCGACATGTATGCGCCGTCTGGTGTCCACACGACGACGCCTCTTGGGCCGGCGGTCCGCGGTGCCGGCCGAAGGGGCCGTTGCTCCCCGCTCTCGGGGTGGACCGCGACGACCTCGCCCGATTCGACGTGCTCGAGGCGCGCCTCGAATCGTTCCGAGTCGATCCGTCTCGCC
>VBMR01000176.1 GCA_005878325.1 Methanobacteriota archaeon
CGGCTGCCGGCCCCGCAAGTCCCGGAGGCCCGTCCATAGATTCGGCCACGCGGCGACGTGGACGAGGACCGCGACCCACGCCATCAGGAGGTCCAAGTAGATGGGCCCCGAGCCCGGCGTCGACACGATCCATCGGCCGAGTCCGAATGAGGTCCAAAGCAGCGCGGCGCTCGTACCCAACAGAAGAGCGGCCCGTCGGAGTTCTCGCGGCCACAGGCCTCGATGGTAGGCCGCCCGGGAGGGAGGGAAAAAGGCCGTCATAGATGGGACGGCATGGCCGTCCGTTCGTCCATAAGACTTTGGCAGCCGGCCAATCTCGACTTGACAAAGGCACGTCCCGCATCGGAGACGAATCTTTCTCGGTCCCGAACTTTAATACCCGAGGCCTTGATGCGGACGAGAAATGGCCATTCGCATTTACAACAGCCTCTCCCGGAAAAAGGAGGAGTTCGTCCCGCTGCACGGGAACCGGGTCTCCATGTTCGTATGTGGACTCACGCCGCAGGACCAGACGCACATGGGCCATGCGAAGACCTACGTCGCCTTCGACGTCGTCGCCCGATTCCTGCGGCACAAAGGCTACCACACGTTCTATCTTCAGAACGTGACAGACATCGAGGATCGCATCATCCAGAAGATGAAATCCACGGGCCGGGCGTGGAACGAAATCGTGTCGGGGTACTTCGCGGAATACCTGGAGGTCATGGAGAAACTCCACTGCACCTCGGTGGACGTGTACGCCTTCGCGACCGACTACATGGACGAGATCATTGAGCAGATCCAAGGGCTCATCCGCAAAGGACACGCCTACGTCGCGGAGGACCGGAGCGTCTACTTCGACACCACGACATTCGCCGGATGGGGCCGGTTGAGCGGCCAGAAGGTGGAGGAATTGCGGCCCGGCGCCCGGGTCGAGGTCGAGGAACGGAAGCGCCACCCGGCCGACTTCGTCCTGTGGAGGGCGCAAAAGCCCGGCGAACCCGCCTGGGACAGTCCCTGGGGAAAGGGCCGCCCGGGCTGGCACATCGAAGACACCGCGATCACGATTCGCCACTTCGGTCCGCAGTACGACCTGCATGGGGGTGCGACGGAACTCCTCTTCCCGCACCACGAAGCGGAAATCGCGCAGGCGGAGTCGTACACGGGCACCTCGCCGTTCGTCAAGTATTGGATGCACGGCGGCATGGTCATGGTCCGCGGGGAGGAGATGCACAAGTCCCTCGGGAACTTCTGGCCCGTCACGGCCGCCCTCCAGCGGTACGAACCGGAGGTGATTCGCTTCTTCCTGATCAACGTCCAGTACCGCGGTCCCATCGACTTTTCGCCGGAACTCCTCGACGAGGCGAAACGAGCGTACGACCGTCTCCGGGAAACGGTCCGGACGGTCGAGGCGGAACGGCGGCGGGCGCCGGAGTCGGGCCCGGGGGATCGAGACCTGAAGGTCGCAAGCGCCAAGGTCCTCACAGATTTCGATGCGGCGATGTCGGACGACTTCAACACGCGAGAGGCCCTCGCGGTCCTATTCGATTATGCGCGGGTCGTGAACAAGGCGATCGAGGTCGGGGCGGGACGGACCGCCCTTGAGGAGACCGCGCGGGTGTTCCAGACGATCGCCCGGGTCCTCGGCCTCTTCGAAGACCGCTCGGAGGGTTCGACCTTGGTGAACGGTCTCCTCGACCTCCTCGTCTCGCTCCGCGAAGACGCTCGGAAGCGAAAGGACTTCGCGGCGTCCGACCGGATCCGGGACGCGCTTGCGGCCCTCGGCGTGACCCTCGAGGACACGCGCGATGGGGTCCGTTGGAAGCGCAAGTAGATCGTCATGCGGGACCCAAGTTCCTCGTCTTGTCCGGACGCTCTCAGAGGCGAAAATGGGGGCGGAAATTCGCCATGCTACAGTATTTAAGCGATTGACCCTCGAAAACGACCCGCTCGAAGGGTCATTTTCTCCATAGAAACGGGGGTCCGAACGTTTATATGGACTGGTCGCTTACTTGGAATACCCCTGGGATGGGTTGCGAGAGGCTTCGAAAACGC
This sequence comes from Methanobacteriota archaeon, assembly GCA_005878325.1. Lineage (GTDB taxonomy): Archaea > Thermoplasmatota > Thermoplasmata > RBG-16-68-12 > RBG-16-68-12 > RBG-16-68-12. Next base: position 2,035 of record VBMR01000176.1, read on the forward strand.
CCTGAAAAGGTTGCGAGAATAGATGGCAGAAGGGACCGCATACGACGCTCAGCAAATTCAGGTTCTCGAGGGCCTGCAGGCGGTCCGCAAACGGCCCGCGATGTATGTCGGTTCCGTGGACAGCCGAGGGCTCCACCACTTGGTCCACGAAGTGGTCGACAACTCGATCGACGAGGCGATGGCGGGGTTCTGCAAAGAAATCCAAGTCACGCTGAACAAGGATGGCTCGGTGACGGTCGCGGACGACGGCCGAGGCATTCCGGTCGACCTTCACCCGAAGTACAAGGTCCCGGGCGTCGAGCTCGTCCTTTCCCGGATGCATACCGGGGGGAAGTTCGAGCACAAACTGTACCGGGTGTCCGGGGGCCTGCACGGCGTTGGATTGTCGGTCGTGAACGGTCTGAGCGAGTGGCTCGAAGTGCGCGTCCGGCGCAACCGCAAGGAATACCGGATGCGGTTTGAACGCGGGCAGAAGGCCTCGGACCTCGAGGTCGTCGGCAAGTCGGAAGCGACCGGGACGATCATCACCTTTCGGCCGGATCCCAAGGTGTTCGAGTCGATCGAGTTCGAGTACGACACGCTCGCCTCGCGGTTGCGGGAACTCGCCTTCCTGAACGCAGGGCTTCGGATCATCATCGTGGACAAGGTCCGAGACCGCGGTGACGTGTTCCAGTACCAGGGCGGGATCGCAGAATACGTGAAGTGGATCAACCGTGCGAAGACGCCGCTCCATGCGGACCCGATCCGCTTCTCGAAGGAATCGGACAGCACCCTCGTGGAGGTCGCCCTGCAATACCACGACGGTTACAATGAATCGATCTTCACGTTCGTGAACAACATCGACACGGTCGAGGGCGGAACCCATCTCGCGGGATTCAAGGCGGGGCTTGCCCGCGCGTTCATCAAGTACGCGAAGGACAACAAGTACGTGAAGCAGGGCGAGAGCCTAGAAGGGGACGACGCCCGCGAGGGCCTGACGGCCATCCTGAGCCTCAAGATCCCGGAACCTCAGTTCGAGGGACAGACGAAGATGAAGCTCGGAAACTCGGACGTGAAGGGAATTGTCGAGTCCATCGTGTACGAGAAACTGACGGACTTCTTCAATGAGACCCCGAAGGTGGCGGAGATCTGCATCGGCAAGGCGGTCCTCGCAGCCCAGGCGCGGGAGGCGGCGCGCAAGGCACGAGAACTGACACGACGGAAGGGCCTCTTGGACGGCTTCAATCTCCCCGGGAAGCTCGCGGACTGCCAGGAACGCGATCCTGCGAAGTCGGA
>VBMR01000177.1 GCA_005878325.1 Methanobacteriota archaeon
TTTCAACTTGTGTGATGAACGGGAGAACGATTATATGTCGCTCGCCTGCTCCTGCGATTCGTGAAAATCGCGAGCATCGTCGGTGCGAGGCCGCAGTTCATCAAGGCCGCGCCCGTGAGCCGCGAGATCCGACAGCATCACGAGGAAATCCTGATTCACACGGGTCAACACTACGACGAAAACATGTCGGATGTGTTCTTCCAAGTCCTTGAGATCCCACCGCCCAATTACAACCTCGGAGTCGGGAGCTCGAGCCATGCCCGCCAGACCGCGGACATGATGCGCGGCCTCGAGGAGCCTCTAGAGAAGGAGCAGGTGAACTTCGTCCTCGTGTACGGAGACACGAACTCGACCCTCGCGGGGGCGCTGGTCGCGGCGAAGATGGGCGTCCCCCTGGGGCACGTCGAGGCCGGCCTGCGGTCCTTCAACCGGAAGATGCCGGAGGAGATCAACCGGGTCGTCGCGGACCACCTGTCGACCCTCCTCTTCGCGCCGACAGAGACCGCGGTCGAGAACCTGTCGCGGGAGGGAATCACGAAGGGCGTGCACCTCGTGGGGGACGTCATGTACGACGTCGCCCTGCACAGCGCGCAAGCCGCACGCTCCCGCGAGATCGTGTCGAAGCTGGGTCTCCGGGCGGGGGAATACCTGCTCGTCACCCTCCATCGGCCGCAGAACGTGGACGACCGGGGCACGCTCGCCTCGATCGTCGAGGCCCTCGTCCAGGCCGGCCGCCCGGCCGTCTTCCCCGTGCACCCGCGGACCCGGAAAAACCTCGAGGCCTTCGGCCTCTGGGAGCCGCTGAAGGCGAAGGTGCAGGCGATCGACCCGGTCGACTACCTGGACTTCCTCGCCCTCCTGATGTCCGCCGGGAAGGTCGTGACGGACAGCGGGGGCGTGCAGAAGGAGGCGTACTTCTTCGGCATCCCGTGTGTGACGATCCGGGACGAGACGGAGTGGATCGAGACCCTCGAGGACGGCTGGAACGCGCTCGTCGGGACGGACACGGAGGACATCGTCGACGCGATCGAGCGCTTCAACCCGGCCGGGACGAAGTCGAAGTCCTTCGGCGACGGCCATGCGGCGGAGCGGATCGCGCGGGTCCTCGACAAGTTCGTGTGAGCCCCGGATCCGTTAAGGCCGCGGGAGGGATGTCCGCGACGTGGAGCCCGTCTCGATCGCGGCGCTCGGGGTCGTCGGCCTGGCGACTGTGTACGCGTTCGTCCGGAAGGCCCTCCTTTCCCTCGTGTACGGAGTCACGATCCTCCTGGTCTTTGCGCTCCAAGTCATTTCCGCCCCCGGTCCCGTCGAACTCGTCAGCAAGGCGCCGGTCACGATGGAGCTCGGCCTCCGGGTGGCTTCCCCGACGACCTGGTCCTGGCTCACGTTCGAGTTCGTCCACGGTTCGCAGACGCATGTCGTGCTGAACCTCCTCGGCCTCATCCTGATCTCGCCGACGTTCGAGGAGCGGATCGGCAGCGCCCGCTGGGCCCTCCTGTTCTTCGTCGGCGGCGCCTTCGGCGCCCTCGTTTTCGTGCTCGTCCACTTGGGTCAGCCGATCCTCCTCGTCGGGGCGTCCGCCGGAATCTTCGCGGTCTTCGGGGCCTACGGCCGCCTGTATCCGCGGGACCGGGTCTCCTTGTTTCTCCCGCTTCCGGGACTGCGCCCCTTGCCGGTGATCCAGGTCGTGGTCCTGTTCCTCGCCCTCGAGGCGGTCCTCGGCGTCCTGCTCCCGGGAGGGATCGCGTGGGAAGGGCACGCGGGCGCCCTCGTCTTCGGCTTCGCGGCCGCTCCCGCCATCATGCGCCTCCCGCTCCCGGGCCGCCGGTCCCCCCGCCTCCGGTCCCTCGCGGGTTGGAAGGACCTCGCGACGACGTTCGAACTCGTACGGATCCTCGAGGAGGCGGAACGGGCGGACCTGGCGGAGACGCGGGAGGCGTGGGTCGAGAAGTTCGTCGCCGCGGCCCGATGCCCGCAGTGCGGCGGGCCCCTCAGGCTCCGGTTCGGCCGGCTCACGAGCAAGTGCGGCTGGCGACGGTCCGCCTAGGGCACTCCGTCGGCTCGGATGCGGAGCATCAGTTCGCGTTCGTCCGCCATCCGGTCCTCCGAAACCGGCGGACCGTAAATGCTTTTTTCAACCTTTGCGCTTCCCTGGAAGGATGGTCGCCCCAAGCGCCCTCGTCCTGACATGCGCGCACTGCGGCGAGGTCGTCCCGCACCGCGTCCTTCGCGGCAAGATCGCCGGCAAAGACGAAATCGTATTCGAAGGGGTCGTCCGGTGCCCGAGGTGCGACGCGGTGTCCAACGTCGTCACGCGGGAGCCGAAACCCATCTCGGTCCCGCTCATCGTGTCGTGGCTCGAGCGGTCCGAGCGGACGTCCTTGGAATTCTCCCCGGAGGAGGACGTCACGGTCGGGGAAGAACTCGACGTGGCGGACACCAAGGTCGAGGTCACCGCGATCGAATCGGCGGGCCGCCGGGTCCCGGCGGACGATATCGTCCGGATGTATGGCCGGATCGTGCGAGAGCGGACGTCGCGGTAGTCCGCGAACGACTCGGCCAGACGAGGAATCCTCAAGAGCTCCGCCAGGTTGCTATGAATCCTGCGGGGACTTGCGACCGAACCGCGGCGGGACTATGGACGCATCGAAGACGGGGGCACTGGAGGCGATGGTGCGCGCCCTCAAAGTCCTGAAGCAGGCGAAGAAACAGGGCGTCGACGTGAAACCGTATCGAAGACGGATGAAGGAGGCCATCCGCCTGTTCGAGGCGGGAGACTATCGAGGACTCATCGTCCGGATGGAGCAAATCGTCGCGGAAGTCACCGGATCCCCGCAACCGCTCGGCTGAGTCGATCCGCTCACGAAGCAAAGCGTTATCGTGGCCCGCGGAATGGTCGCGATGGAGCATGATTACCCTCCTCGGCGTCGGGCATGTGTTCGACATCGGGCAGGCCATCCGGGCCGAAATCCTCGCCCGCCGACCCAAGGTGGTCGCGCTGGAGCTCGACCCGGTCCGATATCACGCCCTCGTCAACCGGATGCCGAGATCCCGCGGCCTATCGCCGATCGCCCTGCTCGCCCGGTTCCAAGTGCGGATCGCCCGCCAGTACGGCGTCGAGGTCGGCGACGAGATGCTCGCGGCGGCGCGCACGGCGCAGGAGGTCGGCGCGGAAGTCGTGCTGATCGACCAGGACTCCCAGGCTATCCTGCGGCAGGTCTGGCAGGAGATGTCCCTCCGGGAGCGGATCCGACTCCTCGCTTCCGCGGTCGGCGGACTCTTCACCGGAAAGGAGAGGGTCGAGGCGGAACTCCAGCGCTTCTACCAC
>VBMR01000178.1 GCA_005878325.1 Methanobacteriota archaeon
GACCCGGAGATACGAGACAACTAAGTCCTTGAGATTCCGCTCAGGCACGAACAAGGAACCCACCCGCCCGACCTGGTAACAAACCCGATAACAAATAAAGGTTTCCAGCCGAAACGTTGCTCACAGAGTGAGTGCAGAAATCATCTTATTCCAGGGTCGCCGTCGTGCTCCAACTCGCGATTACTCCCCCTTTTTCTTTTTTTCTCCCTCATCTTAGCGACGCCGCTGTCTCCCGGTGATAACCGCCTCGGAATCGTTATACTCGCACCTTCGAATCGAATTCGTGCATGGATACAGGGAACCGAATCCGGACCTTCATCCACGGGTTCGACGACAAGCTCGAGGGGGGAATCCCTCCGGGTTCGATCGTCCTTCTCGCGGGCGAACCGGGCACGATGAAGTCGACGATCGCCTTCAATCTCCTGTACCAAAACGCCCTCCGGGATGGGAAGGCCGGGACCTACGTTTCCCTCGAGCAGGGCCGGGACAACCTCACGCGACACCTCGAGCAGATGAACCTCAGCCCGGGGGACGTCGAGAGCCGGGTCAGCATCGTCGACCTCGCGATGATCCGGCGCAACCTCGACGGCATGGCCGACCGGACGTGGATCGAGATCTTCAAGATGTACGCGCTGAACCTCAAGCGCTCTCTGAATTACGACCTCCTCGTGGTGGATTCGCTCCCTGTCCTGGAGGTGATGGCGAAGTTCCAGAACCCGCGGGAGGAACTGTTCCAGTTGTGCGAGTGGATCCGGGACCTCGGAGCGACGACGATCCTGATCAGCGAGATGAAACCCGGGAGCGAGGACTTCGGCAAATACGGAGAGGAATACCTCTGCGACGGGATCATCCACACGAAAATGGAACGGGTGGATGACGCGAACATTCAACGGCGCATTCGCTGCGTGAAGATGCGCGGGACGAACCACTCTCCCAATTACTTCACGCTCCTGTTCCAGAACGGGATCCTTCAGGCGACACGCATCATCACCGAGTGAGTCGTCCAATCTCCGGGCGAATTCCGTCCGTCCCGAATTGGGGCAAAAGGCTAATGTGCGGCCGCCTGCATCCGGCCCTCCCGGGCCGCGAGCGGTGGCGCCTGCGGATCGGGAAGGAGGCAGCGCCTCACGGCCCGTCGCTTCTTGCGGTCTTGGATGACGTTTGCGATCGTGTTGCTGTTCCTCGTCTCCTCTCCGGCAATCGGTCCTCGTTCGTCCACCGCAGGCGATGCGCCTGACGCGGGAGCGATCACCTTCCGAACGGATGCCTTGGCGGCGGAACTCGGCATGGCGGACGCCCGACTCCTCGAATCGTACGGGGCCTTCTCCGTTGCGGTCGGAACCGCGCGGAGTCTCGCAATCTTGGAGGGGTCGGGGCGGTATGTCGAGCCTCTCCCGCACCCATCGTACCTCGATTTGGCCGCAGGGTCGGTGGACCTACAGGCCCTTTCGCTTGCGCCCGAACCCGCGTGGACCCTGGATGGTCGCGGCATGACCGTGGGCGTCGTCCACTTTTACGCGCCGATCAAGGAGGGGTGGATCCAGGCGATGCGGGCTCGAGGGATCTCCGTTCTGCGGTATCTCCCGCAAGACGCCCTGATCGTCCGGGGCCCGCCAGCGGCCCTTCGACAGCTCTCCCTCCCCTTCGTCGACTGGAGCGGGCCGTACGCGCCCGGGTGGAAGGTCCGATCCGGGCTTCCGGCGGACGGACTGGTCGATGTGCGAATCGTCGTCCTTCCGGGCGAAGCTCCGGAGGCCGTCCAAGCGTGGCTGGGCCATCACGGGGTGCCCGCGGGCGTTTTCGGCGGAGACAAGCCGGGAATCCTCGGATCGTTCGGAACGGGAGATTTCCGATGGATACGCGCCCGCATCCCGGCGGCCCTCATCCCGTCCCTCGCCCTCCTGTCATCCGTGGAATTCATCGATTCCGTCCCGCGGAACCGCGCTTGGAACGAGGAGACGGATGCGGTGATCCAAACGAACATGACCGGCAGCGACCAGCGCCGGTACTGGACCGCGGGGCTCGATGCCCGGGGGCAGGTGATCGGGCTGGCCGACACGGGACTCGACTACGACGGATATCCGTTCAAGGAATCGCCCACGACGATCGTTTCGGGTGACATCTACAACGCGACGAACGTGGCGCGACGGAAGGTCGTCCGGTACGTGAACATGGGCGTGCTCACCGAACAGGTCACCTGGCCCGGAGGAAGCGGCCCCTGGGATCCGTGGTCGATCAAGGACTGTCCGTCGGGCCACGGGACCGGCGTCGCGTCGACCCTCGCCGGGAACGACAACGGCATCGGCCCCTCTCCGAACGACGGAAATGCGCTCCAGGGGAAGATCTACTTCCAAGATATCGGGGGGCTCCTGGGTGCCACCTCGTGTCCCGCCGGCGGAGAGGAGTTGACCTACCTCCCCGAGGACTACCGCGACCTGTTCGGCCCGCCAGGCCTCGTGTACAACGACCCCAACGCCACCGTCCGAATCCATTCGGACAGCTGGGGCTCGGCGACGAACGCGTACGACGTCCAAGCGCGGACGATCGATGCGTTCGTCTGGGCCCATCCCGACATGACGATCCTGTTCGCCGCGGGGAACTGCGAGGCGGCATGCCCGTCCGGCTCCATCGGCACCCCGACGACCGCGAAGGACCTCGTCAGCGTCGGGGGCGCGTACAACCCAGACACACCCGGAGGCTTGGACCAGAACGATCTCGCAGGTCAGAGCGCGAGAGGCCCGACCCAGGACGGCCGGATCAAGCCGACGATCGTCACGATCTTCGACGGCGACTCGGCGATGTCAGACGGAAACCCGTGGAGCGGCCGGGGTCTCGCCCTCGACGCGCACTGGGCCGGGACGAGCTATTCGACGCCCGCGGCGGCGGCCGCGGCCGCGATCATCCGGCAATACTTCACGGACGGATGGTACCCAGCCGGGCGACCGATCGCGGCGAACGCGCGGAGTCCGAGCGCCGCGTTGATCCGAGCGATGCTCATCGCGTCCGGCCAACAGGTGACGGGGAGCGGGATCGTGGCCCGATCGTCGACGGACACATGGCCCAACAACGAGCAAGGGTTCGGCCGCGTCCTCTTGTCCAAAGTGCTCCCGATCGCCGCGGCGGGAGACACCTTCGGGCTCCAAGCCATTGACGAGAACGCCACGGGGCTCTTGACCGGAGACGCCGCCGCGTACACGTTCCACGTCGGGAGCCCGGGCCCCGTCAAGTTCGTCCTCGCCTGGAACGACTACCCGGGGACCCTGGGAGCCGCGAAGACGATCGTGAATGACCTAGATCTCGAGGTGAGGGCCCCGGATGGAACG
>VBMR01000179.1 GCA_005878325.1 Methanobacteriota archaeon
GCCTCGTTCGGAGCTTCCAGAATCCCCGGTTGTTCGCCGGGATGACGGTCCTGGAGAACGCGCTGGTCCCCGCGAGGAATCAAAGGGGGGAGCGAATCCGAGATGCGCCGTTCCGGAAGCGGTGGGAGGGCCAGGAAAAGGCCCTTGCCGAGACCGCCCTCGAGATCCTCGCTCGGAACCAACTTAAGGAGGTCCGACTGAACTGGGCCACAGACATTTCTGGGGGGCAGATGAAACTCCTCGAGGTCTCTCGGACGCGGATGGCGGAACCTCAGCTGCTCCTCCTCGATGAGCCGACGGCCGGCGTCGCGCCAAAACTGGCGCAGGAGATTTTCGACGGCATCGCCGCGATGCACCGGGAGCACGGCCTCACGTTCCTCATCATCGAGCACCGGCTCGAGGTCCTACTGAACACAGTCGAGCGCGTCCTCGTCCTACATCAGGGCCGCATCCTGTTTGACGGTCCCCCGGAGTCCGCCGTGAAGGACGCGGCGGTCATCGACGCATACCTCGGCGAGTGACTATGGACGCCGTTTTCCGGGCCGAAGGCATCGTCGGCGGCTACCAGAACGTGGTTGTCGTGCAAGGCGTGACCGTGAACCTCGGCGTACAAGAGATCGTCGCCCTTGTCGGGCCGAACGGGAGTGGGAAGAGCACTTTCTTGAAGTCCGTCTGCGGCCTCGCCCACCTGTTCGAAGGCCACGTATATCTGGACGGGAAAGAGATCACGGGTCTCACTCCGGAGGGAAAGACGAGCCTCGGGATCCAGTACGTGCCGCAGGTTGACAACACCTTTCCGGACCTGCGGGTGCGGGAGAACCTCGAGATGGGGGCGTATCTCGAGCGGGACAAAGAGACCATTCGGCGGATGATGACTCACGTGTTCGACACATTCCCGGTCCTAGAGGAACGGAAGGAGCAGTTCGCCTCCACCCTCAGCGGCGGGGAACGCCAGATGCTCGCGATTGGCCGGGCGCTCATGGCCAATCCGAGAATCCTGTTCCTCGATGAGCCGACGGCGGCCCTGGCGCCGAAGACGGTCGCCGAACTGTTCCGCCAGATTTTGCAGGTCCGGGAAGCGGGCGTCTCGATCCTTTTGGTCGAGCAGCACGCCCGCAAGGCCTTAGAGATGGCCGAGCGCGGCTACGTCCTCGTTGCTGGAAAGTCGGTCATGGAGGGGACGGGTGCCGAAATCCTGGCGAATGAGGATTTGAAGAAGGTGTTCCTCGGGCAACGGTGACGTCCTCCGTGAGGGCACGATCCAGTCTCCTCCCTCGCTACCGTCGCCCCAGATTCCGTCGCAAGATTCCGCGTTCCCGCGCTTCGGACAGGTGCTCCATGAGCACTCGTTCGACATGGCTCGCGAACGGCTCGTACTCCGTCATCCAGTAGTGCTCCATCGCGGAGCCCTTCGGGCCGTACTGGGGGCCGAACGGGTTCGCGAGGTCGCAGAGGCGGTGGAGGGTCTCGTGGAACAAGGTGTCGTATGCCTCCTGGATGCCGTGATCCGAGGGGTCCCGGCCGTCCCACCAGAAGTCCAGGAGCCCGGCTCGTCCCGAAGACGACAATCGGAGGGACGACATCGCGGCCGCGTTTCGGCTTGGGTCGAAACGAGGCGTCGTGCTCCTGGAGGATCCGCAGATAGCGTTGGGAAGCGGCCCGGCCGGGTGGGCTCGCAAACCGTTCCGGGTCCGTCTCGGGCAACGGGTAATCGCGCAGGTGGCGCGCGGCGAGAGCCTCGGCCCGAGCGTACGTGGCGGCCATGACTTCTCGGGTGAGGCTCACGACCTCCGTCGGCAACCGGCGTCGGGCCGGGATCGGGAGGTCCCTCGTGATCGCTCGGAGTCGAAGGGCAACGGGTGGCGCTCTCAGTTTCTCGTTCAGCTCCGCGATGCCCGCCTTCGTGTACCATCGCGTGTGGATCGGCTCCGCGATCCGGCGGTCCCCATCCCAATAATACAACTGCCGCCGGCCTCCGGGAGGCATGAGGGCGCATCGAGGGAGTGGCTTTGACCGTTTCGTCAGGCGGAGAGACGATGAACTCGATCGCTGGAAGTCCGGACCTTGCGATTTCCTAAATAGCACGGTCCCTTGACGAGAGGTCGCGAATGCCGTCGCTTGACCAATTCATGGACATCCGTTATCGGGACGACGCCGGTGGTCGGGGCGTCGCCTCCGGACCCCGCATGTCTCATGGGAGGAGGGTCGAAGATTGATGGTCGTGCTAGCCTGGCGGACGGGTTCCACCGCAAAGTTCGAACATCCTTTCCCTCAGCTCCTTCAAGACGGAGGCATCGAATGGTTTTTCTATTTCCGAAAAAACGATGTCCCTCGATACGAGCTCGAGACGATTGCACGGGCCGAGCACGAAAAGTTCCTTCGCCTCGCGGTCACGTTCGGTTCAATCGATCCGAAGACCTCGGAATACCGAAGCTCGACCGCGGTCCATCTGTGGCAGATGAACAGGCTCCCGCCGTCCGTCTCTTGGCGGAAGGTCCTCGTCCACGTGTTCACGCATGAGCCGTTGCATCACGCGATCGGAAAGTGCCTGGCCGAGACGAGGGAGCGCGGGGATCAGGAGTGGGTCATCCGACGGTTGGGCGACGGGCGCTGGTGGTAGTCGCGGCCTGAGGCCTTCCCATGGAATCGGTCCGGTCCCTGGGTTCGAAAGTGTCCACGGAGGTCGCAGGGCGCACCAAGACGTTGCAGCGGCCTGACGGGTATCCTTATGCCCTTAGTCCTCGATGTCCGGCCGAGGGGGTCTGTAAGTTGCAGCAAGGATCACAGAGTTCGACGGAGTCGTGGACGACCGGCATGCCGAGGCATATGATGGCCGGAATGCGTTGGCGTTCGATGGCGTCGGTAGCCATCGGTTTCGGTTGGGTGGTATTCATCCTTCTGTTCGCGGGATTCTGGTCCGGGGGATTCACTCCGTTCCAGGACATCGTGGTCTTCTTCGCATCGATCGTCGTCGCCATCGGGACCTTGGCCACGCTCTGGGCCGGATGGGGCATGCGCTGGGGCAACTATTGGGGTCACTGACGCGCGTGACCTGCGGAGCGGCGACTACCCTTGTAGTCCCGCTCCATCGCCGCCGCAAAACGTTTCCACGCCCGTAGGGCCGATGCCTCGCGCTCCGCCTTGGAGAGTTCCTCGCCGATTCGCACCCGAGGACGGCGCCTCCACCGGAGTTCCAGCTGGGTCCGACCGTCGGGTAGGGTCGTCAGGACATAGTCGGCCGTGACGTCGCGCCTGTTTCCGATGCCATCCATGTGCCACCGGTTCGGGCGATGCAGCGTGACGGTCTCTCGGGACCACACCCATCCGTCCTTCGCCTCTTCGAGGTCCTCGAACACGACGCGACGCGAGGTGCGTTCGACGATCCAGCGCCGGTACGACTCCCCCTCCAGCTTCCCATCGTCGGGCGTGTAGTCCGTGCACCAATCGAACGCGAACTTGAGCGGGACTCGGAAGGTCACACGGATGCGGTATTCGGGACCATCCCCTGTTCGTCTGGTTCCTTTCCGCGGCATGACACCGTCACCGGATGACGCGTTCTTCAAGCATCAGGGTTCGGTTATCGGATTGCGGTGAGCATGGCCCCCATCGCAATCATCGCGATGGCATGCTGGGCCTGGACGATTGCGAAGGCGGTGGGAGAGCCCTTCGTGAAGAGCAGGCTGGGCGCGCTCGGGAGGAGGATGAACGCGAACCAGATGATCAACGCGACCAAGATTCCGTCCGACACGACCGTCACGTTGGCGGCACCGAAGACCAACCGCAAGAACGTCGCCCCGATGATGGAGTTGACCAGGGCCGCGATGAACCCGGGCGCGGGGTTCCCGGCCTGCTCCGGCTTCAATCCGAGGGCCGCCATCCACCTCCGACCGAAGAGGGGCGGCGAAAACCAGATCCCTCCGATAATCCAGGCACTCACACCCGCAGCCACAATCGCAATCCAGTTGAAACTGGACACGTCAAAGGACACCATGTCCCTCTCCCCCGGCCCCGGGAAGGGGCTGCCACTTTATAGCTTCCCCTTCCTGGCAACCCAAATCGTTATCCACGAGAGTTCAGGACAGGCTTACATAGGCGTTCCGAATGGGAGCCCGCATGACGACAGTCGTGTTGCAGACCACGATGGGGGACGTCAAGCTGGACCTGTTCGACGACGCGATGCCCATTACCACAGGGAACTTTGCGAAGCTCGTCAAGCAGGGCTTCTACGATGGGACGATCTTCCACCGGGTCATCCCGGGCTTCATGATTCAAGGAGGGGATCCGAAAGGGACGGGGATGGGCGGGCCCGGGTACACGATCAAGGACGAACTCCCTCCCAGCAACCGAAACTCGCGCGGGACGATCTCCATGGCGAACGCGGGTCCGAATACCGGAGGCAGTCAGTTCTTCATCAACGTCGTGGACAACCTGCGGCTGGACCGCAAGCATCCCGTCTTCGGCAAGGTTGTGGGCGGGATGGAGGTCGTCGATGCGATCAGCCGCACACCCACGGACGCCGAGGACCGACCTCGGAAGCCGGTCGCGATTCGGAAGGCCGTCCTGACTTCGTAGGACAGGCCGCGAGTCCGGGCCGGGCCAGGGTTGGGTTAGCCGACCTCGATCTCCCCTGCGGTCAGGAGCCCGGCGAGACGAAGCCCCGTCGTCAGTTCGATCACGAACTTGTCGACTCCCGCGCCAGGAGTCCCGAGGTCTTGGGCCACGATCCGGAATTCTGTGAAGCCACCGTTCACAAATCCCGTTCCCTCGATCGTCAGGGTCGTGCCCGAGAAGTCGACGGACCGGAGGAACGCGGATTGGAACGCGATTCCCATGGACGGATCGGTGAGCGCCACCTTCCCCCGCGATCCCTCGCTGGCTACGAACGAGAAATCGACATCCCCGCCCTTGTCGTCCTTGATCGAACCGTCTCCGTTCCCCTTGTGGCCTCCGGGCCCCGATCCGCTGCCAAGCGTGAAATCGAAGGCCGGGGTCGCGTCCACGTCCTGGAAGAGCGGATCGCCTGAGACCTCCCCGAAGCTGAACGCCGTCACACTGAACAGCGTGTCGCCGGCCTTCGGCAAGCCGATATCCGACCGGCGCACGTCGATGATGAAGTCTCCCTTTGTCCGGTCGACCCTTCCGGTCGCCGTGCGTTCGGCCGGATACAGGATGATCTTGCAGTTCTGCGGCGTGTTCGTCACGCATCCGTTGCCTGGCACTCCTCTCGAATTCGCCGATGTGCCAGTGCCGGAGAAGAAGGTCGGATTGCCTCCCGCGGCGGACTTCGCGCCGGCGTAGAAGATCCGATAGCTCGGCTCGCCGCCGTCGCCGACGGAGAGGAACTGCCATCGCGTGAGCCAGACGATCCCCGTCGCGCCGCTCGGAGGTGCGAGCGAAGCGGCGTTGGTCACGCGCATCCGGACGCGGAGTACGTCCCCGGAGGGCTGGCTCAGTTCCACCGCGGTGAGATCCATCGCGGCCTGGTTCGGGCCCGCACCGGAGGGCGCATAGTGCGGCCATTGTGCGTCACCCTTCGGATCCGTGACCGGGTTCTTCGGCACGGGGCGGGAAATCCTCGTCCCGAATACGCCCGGCCCGGCCACCTGGCGGGCGACGAAGAGCGCGGCGCCATGATGCTGGTTCGTCGTGTCATCGTAGACGATGAGGGCCCCGCCCTTCGAATCGACGGTGACGACGAAGAAATCGGCCATGCTCCGGTCGCCGGAGCTCGTCGTGCAGCCGATTCCCTCTTGGCAGATCTGCCCGAAGTGCATCGGGTGTTCCGTCGCGCGGGCTTGATAAATGGTCGATTGCGCAGGGTTCAGGAAGTTGAGCGTGACCTGTGCGAGGTAGACGTGCCATGGAACCGTCGCCGCTGCAGGACGATTCCCGAACCACGAAGGGAACGTATCCGGGGAGCCCCGGACGTTGGTTCCATACCAAGCGACGTCGACGACCCCTGCCGCGCCCCCGACGATCCAGGGCCAGACGTTTGTGTTGGCGGGGTCGCCGTTCACCTGGATCGGGGCGGTCCAAGTCGTGCCCGCATCGGTGGAGCCGCTCACGTACACGTTGTGGTTGTTCGAGTCGACCCAGGATGCGTACGCGTTGCCAGACCGGTCCACGGCCGCGGTCGCGAAGAGATCGCCTACCGCACCGCCGGGGCTCGCGGGAGCCGCAAGTCGGTCGAAGTGGATGCCGGTCCGCTGTCCCCCGTCCACATGTCCCGTGACCACTTCGACGTGGTCCCCGCGGACGCAGGGCAGGTACAGGTTTCGGCGGACTGGATCGAACTTCGTCTGACCACAAGTCGCGCCTGGG
>VBMR01000173.1 GCA_005878325.1 Methanobacteriota archaeon
ACCGAAGATAGAGGGGCCGATAGATCGCCATCAGGTACAGCGTGATCCCGAGGAACACTTCGAGGCCGATCAGGAGGGCGACCCCTTCGCGTCGTAGGACGACCCGCAGCCCTTGCCGCAGCTGCTCCCCATACGTCGGCTCGACGGCGCGCTCGACCCGCGGCTCCACGAACGTCAGGGCCAGGAGGACCGCGACGAGGTTGAGGGCCGCGCCGACGAACAAGGTCAGTCGCAGGTCTCCGGTCGCTTGGACGAACAGGCCTCCGACGGAGGAGCCCGCGGCGTTCGAGAGCAATTGGATCATCGTGTTCCGACCGATATACCGCGGGAACTCGGACTCGTGCTTCGCCTCGAGGAGGGTCTCGTACAGATAGGACGAGGTCCCGATCGAGAAGGCGGCCCCGAGCGACCAGATGACGTTCGCGATGACGAACGAGAGGAAGGTCGTGGCCAGGCCGTATCCCAGAATCCCGGCGGATCGGAACAGCTCGCTCAGCACGGTCGTCCGCTTGCGCCCATATCGGTCCGCGACGACCCCGACGGGCAACTGGAACGCGAGGAGGCCGACCCAGAACGCGACGTCGACGAGGGTGAACTCGAAGTCCGAACTCAGGTTCCCGCGGATCCAGAGGGCCCAGAACGGGATCCAGATCGCGAACGAGGACGCCGCTTGGTACACGTAGAAGCGCCGGACTCGGTCCGCCATCGCGGGCGACATCATGCGGTTTCATCCGACCGAATTCCGAGCCTCTATTATACCGTGCGGACCATCGCGGCGGGAACCGCCCACAACTGGGCGCTCGTTCCGGGGAGAGGACCCGTGCGGACCGGCGTGACGGTCGTGGTGCCCCATCCGGGAAACGTCTGGCGGGCCCGTCCGAAGGCGATGTGGGACACGATCAACGGATGCGGCGACATGACCGGGGCCCTCGAGATGCGGGAGTTCGGCGCCCTCGAGACTCCGATCGGGCTGACGAACACGATGTGCGTGGGGAACGTCGCCACGGGCCTGATCGGCGCGACCCTCGAAGCGAACCCCGATGCCGGCGTCAACACGGACACGGTCGTGCCGACCGTCGCGGAGTGCGACGATTCCGACCTGAACGATGCCCGCGGCCTCCATGTGAAATCGGAGCACGTGCGCGCAGCCCTGGCCGCCGTCACCGCGGACTTCGCCCGCGGGGCGGTCGGGGCGGGCACCGGCATGATCTGCTGCCAGTTCAAGGGAGGCATCGGGTCCGCGTCGCGGCGCCTCCCAGGCGCGGACGGCGGGCACACCCTGGGCGCGCTCGTCCTCACGAACTTCGGGTGGCGGGAGCACCTGACGATCGCGGGAGTGCCCGTCGGACGGGAGCTGATGAACCGCGACCGATCCCGCGTCCCTCCCGGAGGCGGCGGGTCCAACGTGACGATCTTGGCCACGGACGCGCCGCTCTCCTCGCGGCAGCTCGGCCGTCTCGCCCGCCGATCGTTCCTCGGCCTGGCCCGGGTCGGCTCCTTCAGCAGCAACGGGAGCGGGGACATCACGATCGCGTTCTCGACCTCGTCCCGGGTGCCCTACGAGGCGCCCCGAGAGGTCCTCCACGAGGCCCGGGTGCACGACGCGAACCTCAATCCGCTGTTCCTCGCCGCGACCGAGGCGACGGAAGAGGCGATCGTCGATTCCCTATTCTCCGCGACGACGATCGTAGGGAGGGACGGGAACACCGCGCCGGAGCTGCCGATCGTGCCCGTCACCGAAATCCTCCGCCGGGCCGGCCGCATCATGTGAGGGGCGCCACAACCCTTACCTACCGGCCCCGGATAGCGTTGCCCGGCGTCGGATGGAGAAGCTCATCATCACGGTCGCGCCGACGGGCTCCGTCCCGCGGAAGAAGGACAATCCGCACGTGCCCATGACGCCCGACGAGATCTCCGAGACCGCGTACTTGTGCGAACAGGCCGGCGCGGCGATCATCCACGTGCACTGCCGCGACGCGGACGAGAAGCCCACCTCCCGATTCGAGATCTTCAAGGAGACTGTGGACAAGATCCGGAAGCGGACGAAGCTCGTCGTCATGACGTCGACGAGCGGGATCGCCGGGGCGACGGATGCGGACCGCGCCGCGCCCCTGAAGACGAAGCCGGAGATGGGGAGCCTGACGACGGGCACGCTGAACTTCGCGGGGCGCAAGCCCTCCGTCGTCTACGTGAATTCCGTCGAGACGGTCCAGTTCCTCGCGAAGGCGATGCTCGATGCGAGCATCAAGCCGGAGATCGAGGCCTTCGACGTCGGCTTCATCCAACAGGGGAAGAAACTCGTGGACCTGGGCCTCGTCCGGGAGCCCGCGCATTTCCAACTCGTGATGGGCGTGGATGGCGGCATCCCCGCGACGCCGGAGAACCTGCTCCACATGGTCGCCCAGTTGCCGCCGACCGCGACCTACGTCGTCGCGGGCATGTCCCGGATGCAGCTGCCCATGACGACGATGGCAATCATGACGGGCGGACACGTGCGAGTGGGGCTCGAAGACAACCTGTACCTGAAGAAGGGCGTCCTCGCAAGGAACGAGGAACTCGTCGCCCGCGCGCGGCATCTCGCCGAGGACTTGCAACGTGAGGTCGCGACACCCGAGGAAGCGCGACGGATCATGGGCCTCTCGCCGCGGGCCTAGTCAGCCGATTTCTCCCAGGGCTTCCGCGAACGTCTCCACCGTCTCCTGGACCGCGCGCCGATCATGCGCGGTGGAGAGGTAGAACGGCTTCTCGGGCTTCACGTACACCCCGCGGCCGAGGAGGGCCGCGTCCAGGGCGCGTCGCTTCGGCCGATCCGCAGAGAGCGTGTCGCGATAGTCCCGTACGGTTCGATCCGTGAACAGGATGGAGAAGACGGTGCCGACCCGCGGGACCTGCGCGGCAACGCGGGCTTCCGCGAGACGTCGCTCGAAGCCAACGGCGACCTCCTGGCTTGTATGCAGGAGCCCGTCCACGACCCCCGGTCGCTCGAGTTCATCGAGGGTCACCATGCCCGCGGCCATCGCGGGCGGATACCCGGCGAACGTGCTGCTGTGGAAGAATCCCTCCGACGTCGGGTCGGCCAGGTCCAAGATGTCGGAGCGGCCGAGGAACGCGCCGCAGGGCAGGCCGCCCCCGATCACCTTGCCCAGGCACATGAGGTCGGGGACGACGCCGAAGGCGTGCTGGGCGCCGCCGAACCCGAGGCGAAATCCGCTCATCACCTCGTCGAAGATCAGGGGGATGTCGCGGGCGGCCGTGATCTCCCGGAGCCCTCGGAGGAAATCCGGATCGGGGGCGATGTACGATCGTTCGATCGGTTCGAGGATCACGCATGCGAGTCGGTCTGCGTGGGCGCGGATGCGGGCCTCCGTTTCCGGGAGGTCGTTGAACGGAAGGACCAGGGTATTCTCCAGGACATGATCCGGCGTCCCGCGCGAGCCGGACACAGGGGCGAACCCTTTCTTCGTCTGGTCGCGCGAGGGCGAATGGGAGACGAGGAACTCGTCGACTCCACCGTGGTAGTGTCCCTCGAACTTCGCGATCATCGGCCGTCGTCGATACGCCCGCGCGATGCGGACCGCGTGGATCGTGGCCTCGGTGCCCGACACGGTGAAGCGGAGCCTTCCATCCGGCCGGAAGATCCGCAGGAGGCGTTCTGCGTAGGTCGCCTCGAGCTCGTGCGGGGTGCCGAAAATCGTCGTGCCCGCGGATGTGAGCGTGTCGTGGACCGCCTTCATGACCTGCGGGTGGCCGTGCCCGAGGATCAGGGGACCAAAGGCCAGGCAGTAGTCGATGTATTCGTTCCCGTCGAGGTCCCAGAGGCGGCATCCCTTCGCCCGCTTCATCGCGATCGGGTACGGATCGAAGTATTTCACGTTCGCCGTGACGCCCCCGGGCAAGGAACGCCGGGCGCGGTCGGAGTACGCGCGCGATGCCTTCGTCGGGGGCAATGCAACCGATTTCGAGGTGGCCTTCCCCATCTCGACCAACCATCGCGGTTCGGCCGAAATAGTCTTCGTTGACCGGGGAGGACGGACCACGCGTTCAAGGCCCGAGCGCGGTTTCCGGTGCCGTGCCGCTCCTCACCCGACCGGGTCGACCGA
>VBMR01000174.1 GCA_005878325.1 Methanobacteriota archaeon
CGCTGGGTCTGCCCGTGGTCAAGGAGGCGAACGGGGCGACCCATCCTCTGAATCCGATGGAGTCCCGGCTTCGGAATCTCAACTACACGGCCCCGATCTATCTCGATTTTACCGTCATCGAGAACGGGATCGAACGGGAGCCGGAGCGGGTCCACATCGGGAACTTCCCGATCATGGTGAAGTCGAAGCGGTGCCTCCTCTACAAGGAGAACATGGAGAACGAGGGGGAGCTCACGATTGACGAATACCGACGCAAGCTGATCGAGGACACCCAGGAGGATCCGTTTGATCCGGGCGGCTATTTCATCATCGGGGGCACGGAACGGGCCCTCATCTCCCTCGAGGACCTCGCCCCGAACCGGGTCCTGGTCGAATTCAACGAACGATATGGCCGCAAGGTCGAGGTCGCCAAGGTGTTCTCGCAGAAAGAAGGGTACCGCGCCCTCACCCTCATGGAGAAGAAGAAGGACGGACAGCTCATCGTAAGCGTTCCGACCGCATCGGGCCAGATCCCGTTGATCATCCTGATGAAGGCCCTCGGAATGGAGAAGGACGAGGACATCTACAACGCGGTCGTCTCGACGCCGGAGATGGCGAACATCCTTTACGCCAACATCGAGGAATGCCAGAACAAGAAGATCTACCCGCCGAACGGGATCTTCACGCGGGACGATGCGATCAGCTACCTCGAAAAGAAGTTCGCGACGGGCCAGGCGAAGGAGTACCGGATCAAGAAGGTCGAGTCGATCCTCGACCGGTCCCTTCTCCCGCATCTGGGTGACACGCGGGAGGACCGGATCGTCGCCTTCGCGAACCTGGTCAAGGACCTGAAGTACCAACTCGAACGGTCGTATGCCCGCCGGCGGGAGCTCAAGATCTCGTCCGCGATCCGGCCCGACCTCCTCACCCAGCGGCTCCTGCATGCGCTCGCGACAGGGAACTGGGTGGGCGGGCGCGCGGGCGTGAGCCAGCTCCTTGACCGGACGTCGAACATGAGCGCCCTCAGCCACCTTCGACGGGTCACGTCGCCTCTCACCCGATCCCAGCCGCACTTCGAGGCCCGCGACCTCCATCCGACCCAATGGGGGCGCCTCTGCCCGAACGAGACGCCGGAAGGGCAGAACTGCGGCCTGGTCAAGAACTGCGCCCTCGTGATCGACGTGTCTGAAGGGTTCCCGGAGGAAGAGGTGAAACTGCTCCTCGCCGACCTGGGCACGAAGCAGGTGAAGGGTCAACAGACCCAGCTCACCCGCGTCTACGTGAACGGAGACCTCGTCGGGCTGCACGAGGATCCGCCGATGCTCGTGGCGGAGATCCGCGAGCGCCGCCGGTCCGGCCTCCTGAGCCACGAGGTGAACGTCCGGTATGACGAGAACATGGGCGAGATCATCATCAACTGCGACGAGGGTCGCATCCGTCGGCCTCTCCTCGTCGTGAAGGACGGCCATCTCGCCTTCTCCCGCAAGCATGTCGACGACCTGAAGATGGGCCGCCTCCGCTTCTCCGACCTCGTCCGGAACGGCATCGTCGAGTGGATCGACGCGGAGGAAGAGGAGGACACGTTCATCGCGATCTATCCCTACGACGTCCCGAGCCGCTGCAAGGAATGCAAGCACCCCCTGAGCCGCAACGACGTGACGTGGGTGAACATGGGGAGCAAGGACGACGAGGCGGAACTCGAGTGCGCCCACTGTCACAAGTCGTTCAAGGTGAAGTCCGCGATCACGAAGGACCACTCCCATACCGAGGTGGACCCAATGGTGATCCTCGGCGTCGCGTCGGGCGTCGTCCCGTATCCGGAGCACAACTCCTCGCCCCGGGTGACGATGGGCGCCGGGATGGCGAAGCAGTCCCTCGGCCTCGGGTCGAGCAACTACCGACTCCGGCCAGACACGCGGAGCCATCTCCTGCACTACCCGGAGAAGCCGCTCGTCCAGACGGATTCGATGAAACACGTTTCCTTCAACGAGCGCCCCGCGGGACAGAACTTCGTCGTCGCGGTCATGTCCTACCATGGGTACAACATGGAGGACGCGATCGTGATGAACAAGGCCTCGATCGACCGGGGGCTCGGCCGCTCCTCGTTCATGCGGACCTACCGCGCGGAGGAACGCCGCTATCCGGGCGGGCAGGAGGACCACTTCGAGATCCCTTCGCCGGACGTCCGCGGGGCCCGCGCGGATCTGTCCTACGCGAACCTCACGCCCGATGACGGGCTCATTTCCCCGGAGGTCCTGGTCAATGGCGGCGACGTGCTGATCGGGAAGACGAGTCCTCCGCGATTCTTGGAAGAGGAGACGGACTTCCTGACGCCGCAGAAGCGGCGGGAGACCTCCGTCACCGTTCGGCATGGCGAGTATGGCTGGGTCGATTCCGTCATGCTCACGGAGAGCGAGAACGGTTCCAAGCTCGCGAAGGTGAAGGTGCGGGATCTCCGGATACCGGAGCTCGGCGACAAGTTCGCCTCGCGGCACGGTCAGAAGGGCGTGATCGGGCTCATCGCGCCGCAGGAGGACATGCCCTTCACGTCGCAGGGGATCATCCCGGACCTGATCATCAACCCGCATGCCATCCCGTCTCGGATGACGGTCGCCCACGTCCTCGAGCAGATCGGAGGCAAGGTCGGTTCCCTCGAAGGCCGGTTCATCGACGGCACGCCGTTCAGCGGCGAGCGAGAGGATGCCCTCCGGAATGCGATGGTGGAGAACGGCTTCCGGTCGAACGGGAAGGAGATCCTGTACGACGGTCGAACGGGCCGCATGATTCCCGCCGAGATCTTCGTCGGCGTGATCTACTACCAGAAGCTCCACCACATGGTCTCGGGGAAGCTGCACGTCCGCTCCCGCGGACCCGTGCAGATCCTGACCCGTCAACCAACGGAAGGTCGGTCCCGACAGGGCGGCCTGCGGTTCGGCGAGATGGAGCGAGACTGCCTGATCGGCCATGGCGCCGCGATGGTCATCAAGGATCGATTGCTCGACGAATCGGATGGGACGATCCAATACGTGTGCGGGAATCAGGACTGCGGCCACTTCGCGATCAAGGATCGCAAGGGGAACCTGCGGTGTCCCGTTTGCGAGAATACGTCGAAGATCTATCCGGTCCAGACCTCGTACGCGTTCAAACTTCTCCTTGACGAGCTCCTGTCGTTGGGAGTCGTCATGCGATTGCAACTGGAGGACATGCGATGATGGGCTCGATGCGGGGGGTCACGAAGCGAATCCAGTCGATCAAGTTCGCTCTCCTGAGCCCCGACGAGATCCGACGAATGTCCGCGACGAAGATCATCACGGCGGACACCTACGACGACGACGGATTCCCGATCGACATGGGCCTCATGGACTCCCACCTGGGGGTCATCGAGCCCGGCCTTCGATGCAAGACATGCGGTGGCAAGGTCGACGACTGCCCCGGCCACTTCGGGCACATCGACCTCGCGATGCCCGTGATCCACGTGGGGTATGTGAAGGACATCAAGAAGCTCCTGCAGGCGACCTGCCGCAAGTGCGGCCGGCTCCTCCTCACCCGCCAGCAGGCGATGGAGTATATGGCCGAGATGGAGCAGGTCGAGGAGCTCGGCGGCGACGTGACGGACGTCGGCTTCGTCACGAAGGAGACCGCGCGGGAGGCGCAGAAGCGCCAGCGATGTCCCCATTGCGGGGAAGAACAGGGGAAGATTACGCTCGACAAGCCCACGACCTTCCGAGAGGACGGGCACAAGCTCACGCCGAAGGAGGTGCGGGAACGCCTCGAGAGGATCCCGAATGAGGACTTGCGGGTCCTCGGAATGAACCCCGAGGTCGCGCGACCGGAGTGGATGGTGCTGACCGCCCTCCTGGTCCCGCCGGTGACGGTGCGGCCCTCGATCACCTTGGAGAGCGGCGACCGGTCGGAGGACGACCTCACGCACAAGCTGGTGGACGTGCTCCGGATCAACCAGCGCCTGCGGGAGAACCGGGACGCGGGCGCGCCCCAGCTGATCGTCGAGGACCTCTGGGAACTTTTGCAATACCACGTGACGACGTACTTCGACAACCA
>VBMR01000120.1 GCA_005878325.1 Methanobacteriota archaeon
GCGGGGAGCCCGTCCATGTCGGAGGAATGCGCTCAGGACCTTTCCGCCCTCGAACGTCAGCGTCGCGAGGACGAAGAACCAGACGGCGTTCAGGGCAAATGTGAGGAACTGCACGACATAGCTGCCCTCCCGTGTCCGCGCGCTGTCGACGCCGAAGAAGACCCCGACGAGGACCAGGATCAACGCGGACACGTTGAAGAAGATCGAGAGCTCCCCGGAGGCGACGGAGTCACGGACCCGTTCGTACCGCCGGCTCAACCAAGCGAATACGTCGCTGATGCTCTGGAACGGGAGGGAAATGAGGACCAGGTAGAGGCCTGCGAGGATCAGCACGAGCGCGGGGGCGGCGGTGGGAATCGACAGGTAGATGGCCCCAAAGAGGAGGAGGACCAACCCGAGCGGAGCGATGATCTTGCGCCGCACCTTGGGATTCTTGAGCTGCCGTCCGATCGTGTAGTACAGGGATTCCGCCGTCGGCGTCTGCCGCACGTAGACCCGACGGATATGGTCCACTCGGATCCGCGACCCGACGATGGGCGCGAACGCCTCGTCCTCCGCACCATCCGAGATAAGGAACACGCGATCTGGCCGGACCTCTTCGAGGACCTGGTCGAGCTGCCGCGCGAGCACGAGATCCGACGTCGCTCCCACCCGGACGTCCCCGCAGATCGTGGCGATTTCCGCGTCCTGGGCTTCCCGGATCAGATTATCATACGTCGAGATTGCGCACAGGAGAGCGTTGACGTCGGAGTCTTCCGGGTCTGCGAGGCCGAGCTTTGTGGCCGCCGCCAAGTTGTCCTCGCGGCCCACGAGAGGGCCCTTGATCCCCGTCTTCACCCCGATGTCGTCATCTCGGTCTACACAGAGGACGAGAATCTTCATGATTGGTCCTCAATGAGGCCCCTTCGTATATCAAATTTGGCTGACGGATAGCGAATGTCTGACAACTTTTCGCTTTGCTGTTCAGAAAAGTCCGAGACCTTCCTCGATTCGACCAATCTCGATCGACGTCGTTCGCGCGCCGATCACGGCCCCATGGGAGTTCGCGACGAGGCACGCCCCCACTTGGGCGGCCCCATAGTTCGCGGTCGTGATCACGACGGGCACCTGCAATGTCGTCTTCAGCAGATCCATCTCCGCGGGACGCGCATGCGGGTGACAGACGGCCCCCTTGTTCGTCGCGACCGCCGCGGCGCCGACGGTCCGGATGCCCGCGATGGTCCCGCGGACGACGGGGACGTTCAACACTTCTTTCATGAAGGCGAGGGCTTCGTCGTCGTAACCCGGATGGACGACCGCTCCGTGGTCGTTGCAAAGGACATTGTTCCCGACGGCGTTGAGTCGGTGCGGGAGGGGATAGACGCCGTCGCCAATCGCCTCGGCCTCCTCCTCTTCGATGAACGGAGACGCCAAGATGCCCTTCGAGTTCATTGCGAGAAGGGAACCGACGACCGTCGAGTGGCCAATCCGCGTGATGACCGCGCGGGTTTCGAGGGCCCCTTCGATGTGCCGGACCGCGGACTTCGGCACGTCGGACGCGACGACCGCGAGCTCGTCGTTCGCGGCGCAGAACACCCCCACATAGGGATTGCCCGCGATGTCCAGACGCCGGATCAATCGGGTCCCTCAGTCCTCCGGGAGAGAGACGACGGCCGAGCCGTCCTCGAACTTGATCGCCTTAATCCGGATGCGACGGGGCGGATGCTCGCGCCCGCGCCTCCAGAGGAATTCGTTCAACACGTCATCGATGAAGATGCGGTCCGGCTTGAGGTGCCGCTTGACATGCTCGCGGATCGCCTTCACAGCCCGCGCCGTGCGATCGGTACGGGCCGCGGCCCAAGCCGCCCGCAGCGGCACGACGAAAATCCGCTCCTCCTCCTGCTCCGCCATGGCCTCACGCCTTCAGTTTGTTCCGTCGCCAGGAACGCTTTTTCGGATGGCGGGTGAAGCGTCGCTTCGTTCGCTGGATGACCCACGCGGGCACCCTCCGGTTCGACTTCACTTTCTTCATGAGGCGCAACTTCTTCGCGTACGGCTTGTTCCGGGCCACGGGTCAGCGCCTCTCGATCTTGATGTCCCGACGCCGCGGGATGACCCGCTCCAGGATTTGCCGCAAGGTCGCGTCGTCGATCTGCCGTTGCACGCGACCGCTCTGCGCCAACGAGATCAGCTGATTCTCGATGTTCTCCTTGAGCTCCGGGTACGCGAGCTCGATCCGACCGAGGCGCTCCCGCGCCTCCGGCGTCAGGATCTGCCGCAGGATGAGTTGTCTCTGGGCCTGCACTTGCTCGCGGTACTGCTGCTCCGCCGTGGCCTGGCTCTGCGCCTGTTGGAGCTCCGCCATCTTCCTCCGACGGATCGCCTCGAGCTCCTCCTCGTCCATCGACATGCGATCAATGGCCCCCGACATATTTTGCGAGCTGGGGATTCGCGGCGGCGAGTTCCTTTAAGATTTCGTGGGAAACGGAGTCGAGCAGCTTCCGGCCCTGCGCGCTGATCACGCGGCCCTTCTTGTCCGCCTTCGCGAGGAAGCCGAGCGACTCGAGTTGCTGCATCGCTTCCCGTGCGATCGAGCGCGAGCCTCGGCGAGGATGGTAGGGCGCCGAGCCATCGTCCCGCCGGCCCCCAAATTCCGCCGCGAGCCGCGTCGTTCCGATCGGACCGCGGATGTACACTTTGCGTAGGACCGCCGCCACCCGGCGGTACCACCAGTCGCCTTGGGTCGGCGCCTTCTCCGTGTGTACTCCTGTTCGAGCGAAGGGGGCCCACTCCGGCGGCTTGATCTTCCCCTCTTTCTGGAGACGGTCTTTCAGCCGCTCGATCAAGAGGCCGGGCGGTACGTCGTAAGCGGTCGTCATGACGGGCACTCGGAGAGTTCGGGCTTCATAAATCAAGGTCGTATATGAAGACTTGCGTGCGCTCCAGAGGAGACGATCATCCCGCGCCGCGATCGTCCCGTTTCCGCGAAGGACGGGTCCGAACTCGCGACGGAGATACGAGGATGCGACGCATCTCACGGGTCCGCTCGAAGCCGAGTCGACGATACACCGATTCCCCGAGGTCGGATGCATGCAGACTCATGACGGCGACCCCGCGGGACCGCGCCCACCGCATCGCGGCGCGTACGATCCGACCCGCATGTCCCTTCCCTCTCTGGTTGGGCTCCGTGAACATCGACAGGAGGTACGCGGCCGTCGTCCCGCGACGCCCGGGCCGCGGTTGGACCGGCATCAGCCAGACGCAGCCGCTCGCGGCGGGCACGCCGCCGACCTCGATGATGAATCCCGCGAACCGGCCGGAACGCATGCGGACCCGCGCCCAGCGACGGTAGACGGAGTCGGCGAGGTCGAGCGTCCTGACCGGGTGGTGTGAAATCGCCTCCCACATGGAGCGACGGTGGCGAACGAGCAGCTCGAGGTCGTCCGTCGTCGCGAGACGCAAGGTGGTCCGTGGCACGCACCGCCGATTGCCTGCCCTCCTTTACGACTTGCGGTCCCGCCACACCGCGGAACGTTCATCTGGCGTCGCGGCCCTCCCACCGGCCGTGGTTGAGGAACCGCGGATCTTGGTCGGGGTGACGGGCGCGTCTGGCGTCGAATATGCACGACGCCTGATCGATGTGTTGGGCGACCGAGCGGATGTCATCTTGACGAAGGACGCCTCCGCGGTCATCGATGTCGAGACCGGCCTTCCGCCGAAGGAATTCGCGGCCCACGCCCGGGCGGTCTATCGAGGCGAAGACCTCGCCGCGGCGCCGGCCTCGGGATCCGATCGGTTCCGCGCCCTGGTCGTCGTGCCCTGTAGCGGCACCACGCTCGCGAAGATCGCTGCGGGAATCGCGGACAACCTCGTCACGCGGGCCGCGGCGGTCGCCCTGAAGGAGCGTCGCCTTCTGATCCTGGTCCCGCGCGAGACGCCCGTGAGCGCCATCGCACTCGAGAACGAATTGAAGCTCGCCCGCCTCGGCGTCGTCATCCTCCCCGCCTCGCCCGGCTTCTACGGCCGCCCGAGGCGAATCGAGGACCTCGTCGATTTCGTCGTCGCGCGCATCCTGGACCAACTCGGCGTGGAACACGCGATCGGCGTCCGGTGGACCGGCCCCCCCGAATAGCACCGATCAGACTTGGGAGGACAGGTCCAGGTACTCGTCGAACTCCGCGTTCAGTCGTTTCACGTCGTCATCCGAGAGGCGCCTCGGTGCGAGGCGTGCAATCACGGTGACGCCGTGGACGAAGGCCATGTCGTTCGCCTTCCGGAGGAAGCGGATGACGTCCCCAAGGGATGCCTCGGCGATCACTTCGTCCAACCCGTCGTACAGGATGACGCCGCCCTGCCCCTGTCGGCTCAGAGGGAGGATCGCCCGGAGCCCGAGCGGATCGAGCTTCTTCGGGTCGATCCCTCCCGCGGCGGTCGACGAGACCTGCACGATCGACATCGTCTTCACATCGAATTCCAGCCGGAGTCGCTCGGGGGACGCGGGAGTCAAGCAGAGGGCGGGCCGGCCGCTTTTCACGAGTTCGCGGATCCAGCCCAGGGCGATCGCGGGGTTGTTCGCGAGGATCAGGTACCGTTTCCCTTCGTCCAGGTGACCAAGCAAGCCTCCGCAGCTCGGGCAGGTGGCGGCCCGCGGATCGCTCCCCTCGAGGATCGTCTGGTTCTCGCCGCAGGACTCGCACCGCAGGGAGACCTGTTTGCGGCCCCGCAGGACCGTCGGGGCGATCGACGTGTGGCAATTGGAACACCGCGTGAGGCTCATCGCGCAGCTCCGATGGTACGAGACCCCGCACGTGCATTCGTACGTGGGGTCGCCCTCCCCGATTTCGCGCAGACAGTGCGTGCACTGCCCGATGGCACCCGCGGCGGACGTCGCCCCGGACGGGGGCGGGAGGACGACCTTGTGGACGAGCGGCCCTTCCTCCCTGACCGCGGGGCTCGGAGGCTGCGCCAACCGCCGCCGATAGTGTCTCCGCGTCCCGAGGCCGAGCACGAGGGCCACGATGGGCGCGAGGAAGAGGTACACGAGGCCGCTGACGACGACCCGGAAGCCGGTGACCAAGAAGGCCGTCGGGATGAAGTACAACAGGATCAGGAGGCCGATCGCGACCTTTCCCGAGCGATGGACCCATTTCGTCCGGTGGACACCGGGGCGGTAGATCGCCTCGTGGGCCTCACGGTAGGTTTCGTACGCAGCCTGCTGCATCCGCGAAATGCCATACGCCGCCACGAGCATGACCCCGAACAGGATCTGCGGGCTGTCCAGGATGTCGAAGGTCCGGAACTGGATCGTATCGTTCGCGGGCGGAGACCCCTCCCATCGCGTCCCGTAGGTCAGAAGTTCGCCACCCGGGGTCCGAATCAACTGGAGGCCGCCCGAGGATACGTCCGGATTGGAGAAGCTGAGTGTGCCGATCAGATAGTGTATGTCCGATTGAACGACCTCCCCGACGTAGCTCGCCGGGGCCTCGAGCGCGAAGTCTCGGATGAAGACGTCGGACGGTCGGCCCGTGTTGTCGGAGACGAAGTGGAATCGAAGACGGGCGACTTGCCCGAGGAGGGCTGTCAAGTTTACGGTCGCGTTCGACCAGCCCGAGGGCGACGGCGGCAAGGTAGGTCGGTTGCTGAAGGAAAGGTTCGTCCAAACCGCATAGGCGGGCGGATACGCGTATTGCAAGCGCAACGAATCTCCGGGTCCCACCGTGCCGGTGTAACTGAAAGTCGCCCAGGCGCGCGAAGCATATCGGAAATCGAATGGCGTATACGAGGAAAGGGTCGGCGCAAAAACGGGATCCATCGAAGTTCGCGTCGCCGCGTCTGTGCCGTTGTCGTACGTTCCCGTCGAGTCGTTTCCGGCCCAGAACGCAGAGCGCCCACCCAAGGCGGGTCGACCGCTCGCGTTCACGACATGCCATCCGTCTTCTGGCAAGAAGGGCCAGGAACCCGGGTACAGACCCGACGCGGCGAGGCTCGCGGACTGCGATGCGCGATACGAAAATGGCTCATAGAGCGAATCCGCGAGGACGCGGGTCGCGAGTTCGACCCGACCGTCGGCCGTCGACGTGTTTGCCTGGAAGAGGAAACGGATCTCCACGTCTCCGGTGGTGTTCGCGTCCGTGCCCGCGAGGCCCGAGGTGCTTCTCGCAAAGGAGCTGGGTTCGTCCGCCGCCTTGTCGCGAAGATCGAACGGATAGAGCCGCATGTACTGGGCGATCGTACCCTTGCCCGCGGCCTCGAGTCGTTCCTCCAGGAGGTTCGTGTAGGTCACGCCCTCGGCGGCATCGAGGACCTGGTTAGGAATCCGACCCGTCGCCAATCCTTCCGATGGGAAGCCCTTTGGAATCGTCGGGTAGGTGTCGAACAAGTGGAGGATCTTCATTCGGAGGTCCGTCGCCTTGTCGCCGGTGAGGGTCCACGTCACGTGGCCACCGCCGCGAAGGTCGGAGGTCCCGAACAGCTCGTAGTCCGTCGCGACCGTGAGCTGTCCGCCCGATCCTTGGGCTCGGACGAGGACGGGGAGGACGGACCAGAACGTGAGGAGGAACAGGACGAACGCGAGCGGAGCGTTTCGCCGGCCTCTCATCCTACCGGAAGGGAAGCTGGCTCAGGATAAAGGTGTGCGCCCGGCCTACTCGAAAAGATAAAATGGCGCCCTCGGGTATCGTCGGAGCCGTGGTTCCACAGGACCTGTCGAAGCTCCTGACCCAAGGAGTCGACCTGGAGCAAGAGTTCGAACGGGCCACGCGGACGCTAGAGTCCATCGGCCTGTCCGGCTACGAGGCCCGCGGGTACATCGCGCTCGTCGCCCACGGCTACGGGAGCGCCGAGACGATCGCGGAGACCGCGAAGATCCCGCGGACGTCCGCGTACAAAGTCCTTCAGAGTCTGTGCCAAAAGGGCTTCGCCATCTCGACCCGGGGCCGGCCGACCATCTTCAAACCCGAGGCGCCGAGCAAGGTGAAGGGCCGGGTCGTCGATCACCTGGAAGACACGTTCAGCAAGCTCGACCTGCTCCACGAGGTCCTGCGCTCGAAGGGGGAGCCGCAACTCGTCTACACGATCGTCACGAAACCCCGGGTGTTGGAGAAGATCGGCGAGCTAATCGACCAAGCCATGGAGACGTGCATCGTGGCCACGCCGACGTTCTCCGAGATCCGAGAGAACCTGGGCAAGAAGATCGACCAGGCGATCGCCCGCGGGATCCGGTTCACGATCATCACGGAGCCCGGGCAGAAGATCCCGGAAGGGGCCTCCTCCGTCCACCGGAAGGGGCTCATCGCGACGGATGTGATCATCGATGGGGCCTCCGCGCTGATCGCCGCCCCGGACCTGTCCGCCTGTGGCTACACCGACAATGCCTCCCTGTCGAAGCACCTGGAGAACTTCCTCGAGATCATCATGAACCTCAAGGAGTGATGCCGAAACGTGGTCACGTCCGCACGCTCCTTCGATGTCGTCGTGATTGGTGCCGGGCCTGCGGGCGGTTACCTCGCGGGGAAGGTCGCGGCCGCCGGGTACGAGGTGGCCCTCGTGGAGGAGCACCGGGAAGTCGGTGAGCCGATCCAGTGCGGCGGGCTCGTGACGCCGCGGGTCTTCGACTACGTCAAGTGCAAGGAGACCATCATCGGCTCGGTCCATGGCGCCGAGCTGTACTCGCCATCGGGCCGACGACTCGTCATCGATGGCCACCAGACCGAAGCCGTGGTCGTCCAGCGGGCCTTGTTCGACCGGGCGATTGCGACGGATGCGGTGCGAAAGGGGGCCCACACGTTCCTAGGAGCGCAGGCCCAGGGTGCGACGAGGGCGAACGGGGGAGTCGATGTCGTGATCGACCAAGACGGAGCCTCGAAGACGCTTACTTGCAAGATCCTCATCGGGTGCGACGGGGTCCGTTCGAATGTCGCGAAGTGGTTCAACATCCTGCGTCCGAAGAAGATCATTCCGGGATTCGAGATCGAGATGGTGGGTGTGCGCGGCGACCCCGGGTTAGTCACGCTGTTCATCGGGAATGAAATCGCGCCCGGATTCTTCGGATGGATCATCCCGAGCGGTGACACGGCGCGGGTGGGCTTGTGCGTCGGCGAAGGGAACGCGTACGCCTACCTGGAGAGGATGCTCCGGCGGCCCGAGGTCCAGCAGTACACGAAAGGCGCGCAGCCGATCCTCTACATTGCGGGCGGCATCCCGCTTGGGTTCCCGAAGCGGACGTACGCGGACAACGTGCTGGTCGTCGGCGATGCCGCGTGGCAAGCCAAGGCGGTCTCTGGAGGCGGCATCTTTACCGCCCTCACGTGTTCGGATCTCGCCTCGACGACGACGATCCAAGCCCTTGAAGCCCGGGACTATTCCTCGAAGATGTTGCACCGATACCATCGTGCGTGGACGAGGTCGATCGGGAAGGAACTCCGCAAGGACCTCGCCATCCACGAGAGCTTCTCGAAGCTCACGGATACGCAATTCGAGGAGTTGTTCGACATCTTCGACAACGCCCGGATGCAAGAGCTGATCGAGAAGAAGGGCGACATCGACTTCCCCTCCAAGGTCGGATGGGCCCTCATCAAGGAAGACCCTCGGCTCCTGAAATATGTCGGGAAAGCCCTCCGGGCGATGATCGGGAAGAGCGTCGGGATGTGAGCCCCGGGGCAAGGGTCGGTCCCTCGGGTGGTTCCTTTCGGTCAGCCCTTGGTTTGAGGCGTAGGGGTTCCCTCCCCCAGCTGGCTCCGGTAGAGGACAACGGCCAAGAAGACCACGACGAGGAGATCGAGAGTCCCGAGAGCGGCCGAGGTCCACCTTGCGCTTGCAGATGCAAGCGGGTCCAACGTGTTCCAGACGAGGGCCAAAAACTCAGCCGAGAGTATGATCATGGCGGCCAGGATGAGGGAATCCCTCCACAGCGTCTCCAACTTCACTCAACCCGTAGGCGCCGCTCCGAAGCACTTCACGCTAATGAATCTCGGGTCAAACGATCCGACTAGATTGAATGCCATTGCCCTTCTTGGGGCAAAAGCACCTCGCGTCCTTCGAGTGCGTCCGCAAGGATCTGCCGATTCTCTCCGTGCATCAGGACCACCCGCTGCGGGTCGCAACCGTCGATGAAGCGAACGAGGTCGTCGTGGCCGGCGTGGGCGCTGAAATCAAACTTCTGCCATTCGCATTTGATGTCCACGGTGACGCCGTACAGGTCGATCACGCCCTCGTCGACGAGCTTCCGGCCGTTCGTGCCTTCGACCTGGTAGCCGGTCAGGAGAATCGCACTCCGTGAATCCTCGCGAATCCGCTCCAGGTACCGCAAGACGGGCCCGCCATCCAGCATGCCGCTGGTCGTGACGATCACCTCCCCCTGGAGGGCACTCTCCGAATCCCGCGGGTTCCGCACCACGTTCACCCGGTGCATCGCCTTTCGGAGGGCCTTCACGGACCGCAAGTATTCCGGGTTCTCGACGTAGATCGAGTTGACCTTCTTGCCCATCCCATCGAGCCAGACCTCGTGCTGCGCCTTCGCGAGGGTCAGGATGACGTCCTGGGTCCGGCCGACCGCGAACGAGGGGACGAGCGCGAGGCCGCCCCGGTTCAAGACCTGCTCGATCTTCCGGAGGAAGGCGTGCTCCGACTTGAGTCGCTCCGGGTGCTGCCGACCCGCGTATGTCGATTCGATAAAGAGCGTGTCACACTTCACCGGTCGAGCGCCCCACACGAGGTCCGTCGTCAAGGTGTGCAGGTCTCCCGTGAACAGGGTCGTTTCGGTCCCATTCACCTCGAACATCGTCGCGCCCGGGATGTGACCCGCGGGATGGGCGGTCACCTCGAAGTCCCCGATGTCG
Organism: Methanobacteriota archaeon; assembly: GCA_005878325.1. Classification (GTDB taxonomy): domain Archaea; phylum Thermoplasmatota; class Thermoplasmata; order RBG-16-68-12; family RBG-16-68-12; genus RBG-16-68-12. The sequence continues at coordinate 9,816 of VBMR01000120.1, forward strand.
ACGTTGTCGCGGAAGTCGATCGTCCGGAATCGCCGGCGGGCGTTGCGCAGGTCGCCCTCGTCGAACTGCGCGTCGAAGCTCTCCGCATCCGCGATCTTCAGGGAATCCTGGAGGAGCAGGTCCGCGACGTCCGCCGTCGGCGGCGTGAGGATCACATCGAGCTCCTGGCGGGCCGTGATCCATGGGATCATGCCCGTGTGGTCCAGGTGCGCATGGCTCACGAACATTCCATCCACGGGAGGGGCGGGCATCGGATATTGCGGGGGATCCCGGGGCAGGAGCCCGTAGTCGAACAGGAGGGAGGTGCCCGCGCGCTTCAGGACCATCCCCAAGCGGCCGACCTCGGACGCGCCGCCGAGAAACTGGAAGTCCATTCGCTCGCGCGTCGATGCGGAGGGCGCCTATAAGGGCTTCGCGCCGTTCGGGAACCAGAGGCGCTGGCACCGGATCGCGCGGGCCATCCGGCGGCGACCCAGGAGCATCATCGCGACCTCCAGGAGTCGGTCGCTCCCGAAGAATCGGTCCGCGAAGCCCTTGATCTTCACGCCTTCCTCGAGGGGACCGCCGATCGCGGCGCGCCACCGCGATTCGTAGGCGTCCAGGGGCACGCCGTCATGGAGGTGGTCGGCGGCCGTCAGGCCCGCGATCCGCCCGGCAATCATCGCGAGGTTGTTGCCTCCGCCGTTCGTCGCCATGACCATGCCAGCGGCGTCCCCGACGAGCATCACGTTGTCCTTCACCGTGCGGGGCGGGGGGCCGAGGACGGGCACGAAGCCGCCGGTCGCCTTGCCAGGCTCGAGTCCACGGGAGGCGACGAACCGGTCGAACAGGGCGCGGAGGTTCCCGCGGAAGTGCTGCCACGTCCCCAAGCCGACGTTCGCGCATCCCGCCTTCGGGATGATCCAAGCATATCCACCGGGCGCGAGGTTCCCGAAGAACATGTCCGTCGCGGTGCCGAAATCCCCGCGGGCCGTCGCGCTCATCGCGGGGGCCGACACGGGCCACTCCAAGCCGACGGACTTCGCCACGGTCGACCGCGGACCGTCGCACCCCACGATCACCTTCCCCTGAAATGTCCCGCGGTTCGTCTCGACCTCTTGGCCTCGGACCCGCTGCACGGTCGTCTCCGTGAGGAGCTCCGCGCCCTCGTGGACCGCCTGGGCCACAATGCCCTGGTCCATCCGATCGCGGCGGACCGTGAAGCCACGGAACGGCACGTCATACCGTCGGCCCTTCGGGGACCAGATCCGGATGAC
>VBMR01000121.1 GCA_005878325.1 Methanobacteriota archaeon
AGGCGGCTCGGGACCTCGGCAACGGGGCTCGTCCCAACCCGTGGCAAGCCATCGCATGGGCGCCCTTATAGTTTGCGACTGCTATCAGAAACGCAAGAACGTTTATGAGCGCTTGACACCTGCTCGACCTTCTAGATTGAATGACGAGTGGATGGAACGGTCCCCTGGAAAAGGCGAGCCGATTCCAGTATCGGATCCCCCGATCCTACAAGCCGGAAATGCGGACGGACGGACTCATCTTCATCGACGATCCGATGGTGCTCCAGCTGCGGCAAGATCAGGCGGCCGAGCAGGTGGCTAACGTCGCTACCCTGCCCGGGATTGTCGGGCCTTCCCTCGCGATGCCAGATATCCACTGGGGGTACGGCTTCCCGATCGGGGGCGTCGCCGCGTTCGACCTCGACGAGGGCGTCATTTCACCCGGAGGGATCGGGTACGACATCAACTGCGGCGTACGCCTGATCCGGACCGACCTCACGGAGGCGGAGGTGCGTCCGAACCTACGGGCCCTGACGGACACATGCTTCAAGAACGTCCCGAGCGGTGTCGGGGAGGGAGGCCTCCTGAAAGTGTCCCGGCAGGAACTTGCCGCCCTCGCGACGGACGGTGTCGCGTGGTCCGTGGAAAAAGGATATGCGTGGTCCAACGACCCGGACCATATCGAGGCGGGTGGGCACCTTCCGGATGCGGACTTCTCGAAAGCGAGCGAGCGGGCGATCACCCGCGGGAAAGACCAGGTCGGGAGCCTCGGGTCGGGGAACCACTTTCTCGAGATCCAGAAGGTGGATCGGATCTACGACGAACGGGCCGCGAAGGCCTTCGGACTCGATGCCGTCGGCCAGGTCTGCGTGATGGTGCACACGGGGTCCCGCGGGTTCGGCCACCAAATCGCGACGGACTTCATCGAGGTGTGCGAACGGGTCGTGAAGCGGGAGAAGATCGAGCTGCCGGACCTCCAACTCGCGTGTGCGCCCGTCGGATCGAAGGAGGGCGAGGATTACTGGAAGGCGATGTCCTGTGGCGCGAACTTCGCCTGGAACAACCGACAGCTCATCACGTTCGGGGTCCGGAACGCGTTCGCGCAGGTTCTCAAACGGTCCGCGGAGGACCTGGGCATGCGGATCGTCTATGACGTGTGCCACAACATCGGCAAGAAGGAGGAGCACCGCGTGGAGGGCAAGCGCCGCCGCCTCGTCGTGCATCGGAAGGGGGCGACCCGGGCGTTTCCGGCCGGTCACCCGGAGACTCCCCCGCAGTACCGCGAGGTCGGTCAGCCGGTCTTGATTCCCGGGGACATGGGGACGTGCTCCTTCGTCCTCACGGGCCTGCCGACCGCGATGGACCTCTCCTTCGGCTCGAGTTGCCACGGGGCCGGGCGTCAGATGTCCCGAAAGGCCGCGACCCGGACGTATGAGGCGAACGAGGTCGTCCGGACGTTGGAGAAGCGCGGGATCTATCTCCACGCGGCCTCCCGCGCGGGGATCGTCGAGGAAGCCCCGGGAGCGTACAAGGACGTGGAAGCCGTCGTGCGGGTCGCGGAAGGGGCGGGACTGACGAAAATCGTCGCGCGGATGGTCCCCCTCGGAGTGGTGAAAGGATGATCCTCACGATCAAACCGTTTGGGAACGTCGAGCCCTACGTCCTCGACTCCCTCTCCAAGGAGCTGTCCACCTGGGGCGAGGTGTCCCTGGGATCCACCGAACCCGTGCCCCAATCCTTCGACCATCGGATCCGAGACGGGCAGACGCAGTATCTGGCGTCGGATTTCGAGCGCGCGATGGCCCGCGAACCCGGTGATCGCGTCCTCGGCATCACGGACGTGGACCTCTATGAAAGAGGCCTGAATTTCGTCTTTGGACATGCGACGATCCGAGATCGTTTTGCGGTCATCTCCGTGGCTCGGTTCCGCAACGACGGTCCCGATCGACTCCTCGAACGGTCCGTGAAGACCGCGATTCACGAACTCGGACACACGTTCGGCTTGTACCACGACGATGCGAACTCGGATTGCGTGATGCACTTCTCCGAGAAACTCGAGGATACGGACCGCAAAAGCCGGTCGTTCTGCACGAAGTGCAACGCGGTGGCGGCGTTCACTTTGTCCCGACTAAAAAAGTGAAACTGGCGGACACCTGGAAGCGATCCCCGAATCGCTTGGGAATCTCGCGTTCCAGGAAGCGGAGGCCCCGATCGTATTCCCCCGGTGGGAGCAGGTCGAACGTCGAGAGGTACTTCCGCCGCACGCGGTCGAGCTGTTCGTCCGAGGTCAGCGTCCGGAAGTAGGGACGTTCCTCCGATTGGACGCCGCGAAAGCCGGCCTCTGCGAGAGCCGCGACGAGGGACGGAACCGAGGGAAATCGGCCCCGATCGATCGCAAGGAGGCTCGGAAACGCCTCTTCCAGGATCCCCAAATCGCGAGCCGCCATGTCCGTCGTGGCAATCGCGACTCGACGGGCCACCCGCGCGGCCTCGCGAAGCGCGAGGCGGTAATCGATCAACTGGTGGAGGACCATCACGAAAATCGTCACGTCGAACGCCTCGTCCTGAAACGGAAGCCGATGCGCATCGGCCTGGACGCAAGTGAACGGGGCTTTCGACTGCGCGACGCGGAGCATCGACCGTTCCGCATCGAGTGCGACGACTTGGCGCCCGGGATGGAGGAGGGCGGCGAACCGGCCGGTCCCCGCCCCGACATCGAGCACCCGTTCTCCCGGAACAATGCGCCCGACCTCGATCAGACCGCGGAGCCAATACTCTCGGTCGACGACCGCGTCGGAGCGGGTGGCGTCGTAGGCCTCGGCTCGACCGGAATAGTCGATCGCCACGCAACTTGGAAAAGGGCTTCGACATATGAGGCTAGCGAGGATTGCATGACAGTCGCGGAGTTCAGCGTCACTCCAATCGGGAAAGGGGCCAGCGTCGGGACCTACGTCGCTCGTTGTCTGGAGATCGTGGACCGCAGCGGCATGCCCTACCGACTCAACGCGATGGGAACCGTCGTCGAGGGAGAGTTCGAAGATCTTCTCAAGCTCATCGGCCGATGCCACACGGCCGTCGCGGAAGACTGCGAACGGGTTTCCACCATCGTGAAGATCGACGACCGAAAAGGCGTCTCCGGGCAACTCGAGGCGAAGGTGAAGGCCGTCGAAAAGCGCCTCGGCCGGAAGCTCAGGACTTAGAGAGAGGCCTCCAGAGGAACAGGGCAACCGCCGCAAACCCGGCGACGATGGCGCCGAACGCAAACGTTGCTCGGGGGTCGATCACGAATAGGAAACCCGCGATGACTCCGGAGGCGAGCTTGACAACCCCGACACACGTGTGGTACGCTCCCAGTACGGTCGCCTTGATGTCTGCTGGCGCGTAGTCCGCAACGAGCGCGCGCTGGGTCCCTTCGGCCATCCCATAACTGAGGCCGTATAGGACAAAGGAAAGGATCAGGACGACGAACGCATCCGAGGCGACGAGCAGGGTCGACATGCCGACGAAGGCGAGGTAGCCGAACAGGACGACCGGCTTGCGACCGACCCGGTCGGAGAGGATGCCGGCGGGGAAGGCGTGCAAGGCATAGACGATGTTGTACAGGACGTACAGGAGAATCGCGGTCGTGGGCCCGAAGAGTGTGCCTGCGCGCAGGAGAAGGAAGGCGTAGGAGAAGTCCGCGAGGGAGAACATGGCCGCGATGGCGAGGAAAACGAGAAGAGGCCTTGGGATTCCTCGGAACGTGACGCGGAGGGGTTGCCGCACCGAGGGCGCTCGTTTCGGCTCATGGACGAGAAGGATAATCACGACGGCAATTGCCGCGGGAATGGCGGCCAGGAGCAGGATGAACCGATACTGTTCCGCTTGGCTCCGGGAGGCGACGAAAGTCGCAAGAAGCGCCAGGGTGATCAACGGGCCCGCGATCGCCCCCGTCGTGTCCATGCTCCGGTGGAAGCCGAAAGCTTTCCCGCGCGTCTCGGGAGGAGTCGATTCGGTCAGCAACGCGTCGCGGGGTGCATCTCGTACGCCCTTCCCCGCCCGCTCGAGCACACGCATCCCGAGGAATTCCGGCCAGCTCCGCGCGAAGGGGAACAAGACCTTCATCGCGGTCGAGAGGCTGTAGCCTGCGGCAACGAAGAGCTTCCTTCGGCCGACGGAGTCCGATAGCCGGCCCGAGAAGATCTTCATGAACGAGACGACGCTGTCGGAGAGCCCCTCGACGAGCCCGACGACGAGGGCGTCGGCGAGCAGCACCTGGGTGAGGAAGAACGGCAGGATGGGAAGGATCATCTCGCTGCTGACATCCGTGAAAAGAGACACAGCACTCAGGACGACCACGTTCGCGGTGAGCCCATAGGCAAGGGACTTGCGCGAGGGCATGGCATCACTCGGGATGGAAGAGGAACGCGACCGCGATCACCGCGTACACGATTACGAGGAGAGCTCCCTCGTACCAGTTGCTCCGCCCGTCCGACACCACCGCGCCGAACACCGCGGCGCTGAGTGCGATCGCGGCCAGTTCGAAGATCTCGAAATCCAAGGTCATCACCTTGGGCGTGAGCAAGGACACGAAGACCAGGATTGGGGCGACGAACAAGGCGATTTGCGTCGTCGACGTCGTCGCGATGGCGACGCTCAGCTCCATCTTGTTCCGCCACGCCATCAAGACCGCGCTCCCATGCTCCGCGGCGTTGCCGACAATCGCGATGATGATCACGCCGATGAAAAGCTTCGTCAGACCGAGCGAGCGTTGGGCGGAGGCGAGCGATCCGACGAGGAGTTCGCTCTCGATCGCGACGAACCCGGTGGCAACCACCAGCACGACGAGGGCGAAGCGCAGCGTCCATCGGGGCTCCTCGGCTACTTCGGAAATGGGATTGAAGATGTCGCGGTGAGTCCGCAGCGAGAAGAGCAGACCGAGCACGTAGGCGACGAGCAGCATGCCGGCGATCCCCAAGCTCATCTCCTCCAGGATGAGGCCCGTTGGATTTCGCGTCGATAGCACGTAAAGGGCGGGCATCACGAGTGAGATCACCGCGACCACGAGCATCGTGACTTGGATGCCCGACGCCTCGCGCGAAAAGGTCTGGGTTTTGTGACGGAAGCCCCCAATCAACATGCTCAGTCCGAGGACGAAGAGGACGTTCCCGATGATGGACCCGGACAGAGAGGCTTTCACGACCTCCGGAAGGCCGCCCGCCAGAGCGAAGATCGCGATGATGAGTTCCGTCGCGTTCCCGAACGTCGCGTTCAGGAGGCCTCCGACCCCCGGGCCCGCATGCTTCCCCCACTCCTCCGTCGCGAGCCCAAGGAACCAGGCGAGCGGGACGATCGCGAGGCCCGAAACGAGGAACACGACGACATCCTCGCCGAGTAGCAAAAAGAGGACCCAGCTCGCGGGGACGAGCAGTCCAAGGGCGAGGGCCCACGTGTACGGTCGCAGGGGTCTGAGATCCATCGCCGCGGGGATGGTCCCATCGTTTCTAAACCTCGCGGACAACGTTCAAGTAGCGAGCCCAGGATGCGCGGACAATGATCTCCGCGATCGAGATGCGGATCCTGGACCGGAACGCCGTCTATGCGGGCATCTCCACTTTGGATCTGATGGAATCCGCCGGGAAGGCGGTTGGCGAGGTGGCCCGGGAAGAATTCTCGGTCCGCGGAAAACGAGTCCTCGTCATCTGCGGTCCCGGCAACAATGGAGGCGACGGACTCGTCGCGGCACGGCACCTCGCCGAGGGCGGTGCGCGGGTCACGGTCCTCATCGCCCGCTCTCCGGATGAATTCTCCACCCGCGAAGCGGCCACGAACTTCGAGCGGCTTGGAGATGTCCCGGTCCTCGCGGGCGTCGATCGGAGCGAGGAAGCCATGGGAGAGGCGGACCTGATCGTCGACGCGCTCCTGGGAATCGGCGCGGAAGGGAGCTTGCGGGAGCCGTTCGCTTCGCTCGTCCCGCGGATGAACGCCTCCGGAAAACCGATCCTGAGCATCGACGTCCCGAGCGGCCTCGGGACCGACCTCGCGGTCCGGCCGACGATGACGGTCGCCCTCCACGACGCGAAGGAAGGGATGACTCCGGAGAACTCGGGCCGGATTCGAATCGTCGACATTGGAATCCCGTCGAAGGTCACCACGATGATCGGGCCCGGAGAGTTCCTGTTGTATCCGGTCCCCCGCGTGACGAGCCACAAGGGGCAGAACGGCCGGGTGCTCGTGATCGCGGGAGGGCCGTATACGGGCGCCCCCGCCCTCGTCGGATTCGGAGCCTTGGGGGTCGGGGCGGATCTGGTCCACATCGCGACCCCGGCCCTCGCGGCGACCGTGGTCGCGTCGTATTCCCCGATGCTCATCGTCCACCCCCTCGTCGGGCATCGGCTCTTGCGGGAGGACCTTCGGCAGATCCAGGAGATTGTGCCACGGGCCGATGCCGCGGCGATTGGACCCGGCCTGGGGGACGTCGACGGGACGATGGAGGCCGTCCGGGAGATCGTGCGAAACGTGAGGATCCCGATCGTCATCGATGCGGATGCGATCAAGGCCGTTGCGGCGGATCCAAAGTGCCTCGCGGGCAAGACGGCGGTCCTCACGCCCCACTCCCGCGAGTTCCAGACCTTGACGGGGAAGTCGCTCCCGGATTCCCCCGAGGCGCGGGGGGAACTCGTCCGGGAAGCGGCGAAGTCCTTCGGAGCCACGGTCCTCCTCAAAGGCCCCGTCGACGTCGTGTCGGATGGAGCGCGGTTGAAGTTCAACTACACGCACAACGTGGGCATGACCGTCGGCGGGACCGGGGACGTGCTGTGTGGCGTCACCGCCGGGCTGATCGCGAAAGGCATGGGGCCTTACGACGCCGCGAGGCTCGCGGCCTTCGCGAACGGGGCCGCGGGGAATATGGCCTTCGAAGAGAAGAGCTACGGCCTGACGTCCGTCGACGTGGCGGAGAATCTCGGTCGGATCCTCGCGAAATACCTCTGAGACCTGGGACCTCCCGGGGCCGAACAACTATTAATCGAGCCCGGCCCTTCGAATCGTCGTGGAATTGGAGCCGATCCCGGACGAGCCGGTGCTCATGGCGGACGGTGCGCTCGTCGCGGCGGACCTGCACATCGGGCTCGAGGAGGAGCTCGACGAAAAAGGGGTCCGTCTGCCGAGCCGCGCGGAGGCGATGGGACGGAAACTGATCTCGATCGCGGAGCGCCGCGGGGCCGATCGGCTCATCCTCCTCGGAGATGTGAAGCACCTCGTCCCGAAGATGGCGTCCCGCGAACGACGGGACGTGTACGTCTTCTTCCGCGACCTCGCCTCGACCTTCCGCGAAATTTACATTGCGCAGGGGAACCACGACGGCATGTTGCGACACATCGTGCCTCGCAACGTCCGGTTCAAACCCGCCCACGGCTTTCGCATGGACGACACCGGGTTCTGCCACGGCCACGCGTGGCCCTTCAAGAAGGTGATGGAGGCAAAGGTCCTCGTCATGGGGCACAATCATCCGGCCGCGGCGTTCCGGGATGCGATGGGCAACCGGCAGATCGTCCCGTGTTGGATGCGGGTGCCGTTCCTGCGGAAACATCGGCGCTATCCGACGCTCCCGAAGGAAGCGATCGTCATCCCCGCCTTCAACGAGCTGTGTGGTGGCATGCCGGTGAACGACATCCGTGCGCGATTCCTGGGTCCCTTGTTCGATGAAGACCTCGTCCGGGTGGGCGAAGCATCGATCCATCTGTTGGACGGGACGAACCTGGGTCGGCTGAAGGACATCCGAGTGGACCTGGGCTTCCGCCCCGAGGACTATCGGCAGTGAGGTCCGTCATGGCATGGATGTGGAAGGTACGCCTCGCGGCCGCGCTCCTCGTGGAAGCCCCGGTCCTCGCCTGGACCGCGTACGGGTTGGGCCTGTCGACGGACGTCCTCGCGTCCCTCTTCGTGGTCCTGACGGCTCTGCTCTACGGGATCCTGCTCTTCCGCCCCGGACTGTTCGTCCTGATGGGGATGTGGCTCCTGGGGACCGCGGGATCCTCGGCGTATCTCCTCCGGATATTCCCGCCTTCAATCGCTTTGGGCCTCGGTCTCACCCTCTCCACGGGGGCGTCCGCGATCGTCGCGCCCGCCCTCCGGTGGTTACCCCGGCTCCTGTTGCGCCGACGAATCTAGACAGAAGGCGTGGGCCCGGTCGGAATCGAACCGACGATCTCGACTTTGTAAGAGTCGCATCCTAACCACTAGACCACGGGCCCGCGTCGCCAAGGTCCGCAGGCGCATTAATCCTTCTCGGAGACTCAGCCCAAGTCCTTGGACGCCGCCTTCGCAAACCGGTCTACTGCGGAGAGGAGCTCCGTCACCGAACGCTCGGGTGCGACCGCGACGACGAGCATCGCGCGGCGTCCTATCTCAGAGATCAACATCGTAACGTCCTCCGACTCGAGGAGGACTCGATGGGGCGCTGAGTGATGGAGCTCCGTCGCGGCCGTCATGGCCGCGCCCAGGATCGCGGCGCACATGATCGAAAAGGTTTCCTGCGAAATGCCCCCGGGCAGGTCCGCCGCAAGGACGCTCCCGTCCCGGTTGATGAGCGCCACCGCCTCCGCCTTCGTGACGGCGCGGAGCGCACGGACCATGTCCTGCAGGGCCGTCATGCGCCCGCCTCCCGTTCGAAGACGCACTCCCGCGCGCCGGTGCTCACGCACTCGACCTCGGCGAGTCGCACTCGGTGTCTCGTCTTCGCCTCGAGCAGTTTCGACAGGATGCCGCGAAGGCGGTGGCACGTCTCCGTCTCGGATCCGGGCATCGCCTCGATGGACCCGCGGACCCGGGCCCCGGAGTCCGTGAAGAGGACGTCCTCGGCCCATCCCCGTTCCAGGATCACCTTCCGCCCGGCTTCGAGCGGGTCCTCCCCCAAGGGAAGGTTTCGCGTGACATCCTCCGCCAGGACCATCCCTTCGCGGAAGAACAGCCCGTGGCACGCGTACGACATGACGCTTTCGTAGAGCTTGCGGATCGCGTCAAGTTCCTGTTGAGAAACCTTGACCGAACGGGCCACGAACCGGCACGAACTTGAGGACGGACTATAAAGGTTCCGCGGTGGTTATCCGTCCGTTTTCTCCGAGGAAACGTCACCCGCCGCGACACTCGGCACACGCGAGCAGATTGCGGTCCCACATCAGGCTCGTGGAGTACATTCCGCACACCTCGCAGTGTCCCTCGATTCCCTTGGCGAACTGCGAGTCGAGTCCCGCGCGAGCGTATTCCCGCGTGACCTCGATCAGGGTCGGCCAGATCCGGAGGATGTCGTTCTCCGTCACCATGCCGATGAGCTTTCCATCTTGGACCACCGGCAAGCGGCGGATTTTCCGTTGCGACATCAGCTTCGCCGCTTCGACCACTTCCTCGTGTGGGTTGACGGCGACGAGAGGCGACGTCATGATGTCCTTCACATGAACCTGGCTTGGCTTCTGATCGGCTGCGGCGACCTTCGTCACGATGTCGCGCTCCGTGACGATGCCGGTCGGTCGATCGGAATCCAGGACGACCAAGCTCCCGATGTCCATCTCTCGCATCACCTTGGCCGCGGCGGCGATGGTCGCATCCGCGGTCGTCGTGATCGGCGTCGAAGTCATGATCTCGACGACGGGAACCCTGGCGCGCATGTCCGCCCCCGCGGATGGAGAGAGGGGCCGATAATGGTTTGCTTCACGTTATGAAATGAGGCCACCATCGCCGACAATGTTTAAGGCGCGCCCATCGCTTGCCGATTCGGATGCGCTTCGCCGACCGCGATGGGGAACTCGCCGTCCGAATCGCCCGCGAGGCAATCGATTCCCACTTGCTCGGACGAGCGAAACGCGCTCTGGACATCCCCCGGTCGTTCGAAGAGAAGAGCGGCGCCTTCGTGACTCTGAACACCTTCCCCGTAGGAGAACTGCGCGGTTGCATCGGATACCCGCAGCCCTTCTTCGCCCTCGTCAAGTCGATCGAGAAGGCGGCGGAGGCCGCGGCGACGGAGGATCCGCGCTTCCCGCCGATGCGGAGCGAGGAGCTCGACCGAGTCACGGTGGAAGTGAGCATCCTCACACCTCCGCGACTCATCGAGGTCCGGAAGCCGAAGGAGCTGCCCAGCCGCGTCACGATCGGCATCGATGGCCTGAGCGTCGCCCAGGGAGCGTACCGCGGCCTCCTCCTGCCGCAGGTCGCCGTCGAGGAGGGCCTCGACGCCGCCGATTTCCTGTCGCAGGCTTGCATGAAAGCCGGACTTCTCGCCGACGCGTGGCTCGATCCCGAAACACGAGTCTACACGTTCCAGGCGGAGGTCTTCGCCGAAGTCCAGCCGCGCGGCTCCATCGTGCGCCGGAGGTTGGAGGCGGCGCATGCGGATCATTAAGGGCCGCGCGTGGTACCGCGGACGGCTCGATGCCTTGAGCCTCGGGATCGACGACGACGGAACGATTGCATCAATCCGGAAGACCCTCCGAGGTGACGAGGAGATCGACCACGGGGACGCGCTGATCCTCCCGGGTGCGGTGGATATGCACGTCCACATGCGGGAACCCGGGCTGACGCACAAGGACGACTTCGCGAGTGGCACGAGGTCCGCGGCGATCGGCGGCGTCACGACGATCGCGGAGATGCCGAACACCCTGCCGCCGGTGACGACTGCGATGGCGCTCGATGAAAAGGCGGCGACCCTCAAGCATCGAGGCGTCGTCGACTATGCCCTCTATGCCGCGCCGCGATCCGGAGACGCGGTCGGCCCGCTTCGGAACGCGGCCGCGTTCAAGGTCTACATGGCGCCATCGACCGGCGACCTCCAGATCGGACCGGGCGAACTCGAAGGCGTCCTCCGGGAGGCGACGGCCCATCGGAAACTCGTCGTCGTCCACGCGGAGGACCCCTCGAAATTCCGGGCGGGGAAGGTGCTCAGCCTCGTGGATCACGCCGCGGCCCGACCGAAGGACGCAGAGACGAGCGCCTTAGCCATCCTCGATCGGATCCGAGCGAACGCGAAGGTCCACGTGGCCCACGTGACGTCGCGAGAGGGCCTCGATGCCGTGCCGCGAGGGGCCACCTGCGAGGCGTCGCCCCTCCACCTGTTCCTGGACATGACCCGGCCCTTGGGAGCCCAGGGGAAGGTGTTTCCCCCGCTCCGATCGCGGGAAGACCGCGAGGCACTGTGGGATGCCTTCCGCAGCGGTCGAATCGATGCGATCGCAAGCGACCATGCACCGCACACCCTCGATGAGAAAAGCGTGCCGTTCGACCAAGCCCCGGGGGGCGCTCCCGGCGTCGCCACATCCTTCCCCCTTCTCCTGAGACGGTCTCGGGCGGGAGACCTCGAGCTGAGTCGAGTGGTCGCCGCAACGGCCCTGCGACCCGCGGAAATCTTGGGCGTCCCGAAGGGGGCGATCGAGGTGGGCCGGGATGCCGACCTCATCGTGGTGGACCCGAGGCGCATCGAGACGATCCGGGCAAAACGGCTTCGGTACAAGTGCGGCTGGACGCCCTTTGAAGGGATGGAGGGCTGCTTCCCCACGGATGTCTACTTGCGCGGAGAGGCCATCGTCGAGGATGGCGAACCCGCCGCGGAGGGCCGCGGACGCCTTCTCAGGCCTTCCGCCTAGACGGCTCACGAGGCCGGGAGCGTGTCCTCGATCGCATAGTAGTATTGCGTCGTCGTCATCTCGTCCCAATCGCCCGATTCCACCCTCGCGGAACTGCGGAGCCTCGGAGTCGACCTGGATGCCGTGACGAAGGAAGGACGCCTCCGCGTTGTCGACTGGTACTCCTGGAGCGAGGAGACCGTCAAGGACGTCGAAGAGCAAGGCATC
>VBMR01000175.1 GCA_005878325.1 Methanobacteriota archaeon
CCGACGGCCCGATCCGGGAGGGTGACGCGTCGCTTCTCCGCCACGTTGTAATTGCGGATCACGTTCACGCTCGCGGTCGGGGCGATGAGGGCGATCTTGTCGATCTCCCGCGCGCCGAGCTCCCGATCTTCCACCTTCACGATGTCCTTCCACCCCATCGCATGGCTCGGGACATGCATGGCGACCGTCACGGTCGACGTCACGGAGTCCCCGATCCCGAGGATCTTGAGGACCTTGAGAGCGAGCCCCGCGGGGATGTGGTCGATCACCGTGCCATTCTTGATCGGGGTGACGCGGAGCTCCCTCATTCCGACCCTCCGAGGATCAGGTCCAGAAGGGCCATCCGCACAGGGACCGCGTTGAAGGCCTGTTTGAAGTAGACCGCGTGCTTCGTCCGGTCCACCTCCGGCGCGATCTCCATCACCCGCGGGAGCGGATGCATGACGATCAAGCCGCGCTTCGCTTCCCGCAGCGCCTCCGTGTCGATCCGGTAGGATCCCACGACGGCCTCGTATTCCTGGGGGTCCGGGAACCGTTCTTTCTGGATCCTCGTCACGTACAGGACGTCCACGTCCCGGATCACCTCGTGGAGACGATGAGCGATGCGGAAGGAGAGACCCTGTTCCTTCAGGTGTTCGAGGATCTCGTGCGGCATCTCGAGCGTCGGGGGACTCACGAAGGTCAGGTGGGCGCCCAGCTCGGCCAGGGCGTAGGCGAGGGAGTGCACGGTCCGGCCGTACCGCAGGTCCCCCACCAAGGCGACCGTCTGGCCCTCGACCTCCCCCTTCTCGTCCCAGATCGTGTACAGGTCGAGCAGGGTCTGCGTCGGATGCTGTCCCGCCCCGTCGCCCGCGTTGATCACCGGCTTCTCCGTGAACTCCGCGGCGAGCCGAGCGGCTCCCTCCTGGGGATGACGCAACACGATGGCGTCGCTGTAGGCCTCGACCATGCGGATCGTGTCCGCGAGCGTCTCCCCCTTCTGGACAGAAGTGCCCTCGACGCCGCTGAAGCCGAGCACCCGGCCCCCGAGGCGGGCCATCGCGCTCTCGAAGGACAGCCGCGTCCGCGTGGACGGCTCGTAGAAAAGGTTCGCGAGGATCGTGCCTTCCAGGGAGCGCGAGCGCTTCTCGCCGAGCGCGATCGGGACCATCTTCTTCGCGGTCCTCAAAACGAGCTGGATGTCGGCCCGCGAAAATTCGCGGATCGAGAGGACGTCCCTCCCGCGGAAGTCCGACATCGGGCCATATATTCGGAGGTCCGATTTAAAGCATACCCGGCGCGCCTCCCTGGCACGGGGTGGAGCGGGGGCTTCCTGCGTTCGCCGATGTCTACGGCTTCGGCTCCTTCCGCCCCAACTGGGTGACGTTCGAGGGGAGGATCACGATCCCGCCCTCGGCCTCCATGTACCGCTTCCAGTCCGTCGTGTTCTTCTGCGCCTGCTTCGCGCGTTCGACCGCGATCGTCGCGACGACCTGGCGGACGACCTCGTCCACATCGACGCCGAGGATTTCACGGAAGAGGTACTTCATGCGCTCCCGATCCATGGGCCCCCGTGGACCAACCGGGGACGCTTATAAGAGCGAATTGTCAACCGTCTCGTTTCTGAGAGGGACTCGCGGGCGTCCGACAATTGGTACGTTGGAGGCCTTTGTCAAAGGCGGCCGGAGACGGCCCTCCGCCCCGGAGCAGTAACAATAAAAGAGGCAGGACGAGGGGTTCTCGGTCCTGCCTGTGGGTTGTGGAGGAGGGGTTATTGGGTTGGGGACGGCGTCGGGTAGGCGGGCTGCACGACGTCGACGGCCTTCCAGTCGCCGCCGAAGTCCTTCGTGATGCCGGTCGCGAGCTGGAACCGCACTCGGAGGCGGCCGTTCTCGAAGAAGATGTACGCGTTCTTGAGCTGGGACATGTAGAGGGAGATCCGCTTGCCTTTCTGGGTCAGCGCCCGCTCCGTGCAGCGGATGAGGCCCGCGTGCTCGAGGGCATGGATCCGGCGGTAGGCCGCCGCGATCGGGATGCCGTATTCGCGGCTCAGGTCAATCGCGGACCGCGCCTTCTTGAACGTGGCGACAAGGATCTTCGCGGAATATTCGTCCGTGACGAGCCGCGAAGCCTCAAGTGGGTCCAACGATCGCTTCCTCCTCGTTGAATAAACGTGGAAGTGTTGGTATATAATCGGCCGGAGGCGATTATCCGCACTGATTCTCATCTTTGAAAACGTTGGAGAAAACGCCGCGACCCGGAGGGATTAGCCGCCGCAGCAGCCGCCCTCTTCTTCGGAGGAACAGGCGCAGTTCGGGCCGCATGACCCTTCGTGCTCCTTGTGGACGACCGGAAGGATCATCGCGGTCTCCGTCGGCGGGGCGGGCGCCTTCTTCTTGCTCGCGAGCATCTCGATGAGGCTCATGGTCCCGTGCCGCCTTCATGGAAGGAGACGTTATTTGTAGTTGTCGTCACGCGAGGTGCCTCTTGACACGTTCCTCGAGAGGGCCCCGAGGCATCGCGCCCACGACTTGGTCCACGAGCTTCCCGCCCTTGAAGAACAGGAGGGTCGGGATGCCCATAATCATGTACCGCTGAGGAACTTGCGGGTTCTCGTCCGTATTCATCTTCACGAACGTCACCTTGCCCGCGTACTTCTTCGCGAACTCCTCGACGATCGGTGCGATGGCTCGGCAGGGAGCACACCACTCCGCCCAGAAATCCACCACGACGTACGGATGGTCCTTGATCACCTGGTCGAACTCCGCGTCCGTGGCGTGAATCGGCTGGTCCGTTTGAGTGACTTGGATCTGCTTGTCTGGCATGGGTTGCC
>VBMR01000180.1 GCA_005878325.1 Methanobacteriota archaeon
AAGTGCGGATCGGATCCTTGTTGGCCTCGAAGCCCGATTTCGCGCTCTCCTCGTTGGAGACGGAACCAGGCAAAATCGTCGCCCAGGCCTTCATGAACTATGGCGCGTACATCGTCGACACGTCGGGATGGTCGATCAACAACTTCCCCACGGAACACTCCCCCCGCGGGAGCGTCCAGCAGGAGTTCCAGCGAGTCTGGGGCTACTCCCTCAACGCCGGCGTCGGCGCGAACGGCTGGGCCCGCGACTTGGACAAGATCTTCACGAACCTCTATGTCGTCGACAACTGGGACCATGCGACGTGGCAGTCTGTGTCGGCCTCGGCCGGCTCCATCGGGGTCGGCGGCGGTGCGCCGCACGTCGCGTGGGCTCCGGACTTCGGCCAGGCTCCTCCGCCACCGCCCCCGCCGCCACCCCCGCCTCCCCCGCCGCCCAGTCTTACGGCCACGAGCCTCACGCTCACGACGAGCCACAACCCGTCCGAGATGAACGAGACCGTGACCGTCTCGGGTCGCCTCGTGGACGCGTCAAGTAGCGGTGTCGCAGGACGGAACGTCGTCCTGGAGTGGTCCGCGGATCAGGTCACCTGGTACCCCGAGGGGCAGATTGGACAGTTCCCCGCTACGGACGCGAACGGCGCCTTCTCCGGCACGATGGCCTTCCGGCCGAACACGCCACGAAACGAATACGTTCGCGCTCGCTTCGCCGGCGACGCAACGTACGCGGCGTCGTCGAGCCCAGTCGTGACGCAGGCGATCGTGGCTCCTCCGACTACACCCCCGACGGATCCGACGCTCCCGCAGGTCTCCGCGACCGTGTCCGGAACCCCCGGTGCGAATGGCTGGTACGCCTCCCCCGTGACGATCACCCTCGCCGCGACCGGCGGGAGCTCGGCCACGATCAACTATCAGATTGACAACGGACCCTGGATGACGTACGGCACGCCTTTCCCGATTCGGGAGGGCAAGCACGTGATCGTGTACCAGGCATCCGACGCGAACGGCCGTCACGAGTCCCCGAAGAGTGCGTGGTTCGAGGTGGACTCGACCGCTCCCACGATGGGCGCAAGTTCTGGGACCGTCGTACTCGGTTCGAATGGGACTCTCACCTGGACCGGATCCGACGCGCTGTCCGGGATCGCAGGGTATGAGGTCAGCATCGACGGAGGCGCGGCCCAATTGATTGGCTCTGAGCCGCGAATGGCTGGATCCTGGTCGGTTGGCTCGCACAGCGCGGTCGTCAAGGCCTACGATGGTGCAGGCAACGTCGCAACGATCACCATCGCGTTCCGAGTCGATTCGGCTGCACCAAGCACGCCTGCACAACCGGCACCCGCACCAAGAATCCTCGAGAACGTGCCGCTGATGGCCGCGCTCCTCGCCGCGATCAGCCTCATCCTGTTTGTGGCCGGCCTGCTCCACCACCGCCGGGTGCAGATGGAACGCGCCAAGGCCAAGAGAAGCCGAAAGAGCGGTGGAAAGGGCGGTCGAAAGAGTTCGACTCCCCGACAGAAAGTCGTCCGCAAAGTGGTCCGCAAAATCGTCCGTGATGCCACGGATGACACTGTCGACTACTCACTCTGAAGGCTCGCGGCGAACGACCGGGCGAAATCATGGAGAACTCGCAACGTCCGGTGTATTCGGCTACCTAAACGCTCATCCGGCGTCACGCATTCCACCCGCGGTCGCTGCATGGAGCCCGTAGAAGGCCATGTGAAGGTCCTGGGGTTCCGCCTCTTCTATCGCTCCTACGGCGCGCCGACGAAAGGGACCGTCCTCTGTCTCCATGGCGGGCCGGGGGCGACGCATGACTATCTCCTCTCCCTCGAGGACCTGGCGCAGTTCGGATACCGCGTCGTGCTGATGGACCAACTCGGATGTGGGAAATCGGAACGGCCTCGCGGCACGGCCCAGTACACGATCGCCCACAACGTCGAAGAAGTGGAAGGCGTGCGAAAGGCCCTTGGCCTCGGCAAGGTCCACCTCCTGGGCTCCAGCTATGGCGGCGCCCTCGCGATCGCGACGGCCCTGAAGTACCAGCGGAACCTGAAGAGCCTCGTCATCACGGGCGGCCTCGCCAGCGTTCCCCAGACCGTGCGGGAGATGCGGCGGCTCATCGGCCGGCTGCCGCGGACGACGCGGGCCACTCTGGCCAAGTACGAGGCCCGAGAGGACTACGAGGACCCGCAGTACCTCGCGGCGGTCCA
>VBMR01000181.1:0-940 GCA_005878325.1 Methanobacteriota archaeon
GGATCTCCGGATCCTATCGGACGGCCACGACCGCGAACGACGAGGTCCTCGTCGACGAGGCCACGGGCCGGTTCCTGACCGCACTCGGCCCCCCGAACTTCCACACGATTCGCGTGCGCACCCCGGATCCCACCGCCCTGCTCGCGTTCCTCGATGGATACGGTGCGAGCGTGCACGTGAGCGGGCCGGGGATCGCGCGCGCCGATGTGCACAGCGAGCCGCCCAACGACGAGCGCCTCGCGAACCTGATCCTGCGGTCCGGGATCGGCGGCTCGCCGCGGGACTACCTCGCGACCGCGGTCGGCGAGGCGACCGCCTCCGTCCGCGTGGTGGCCTACGGGACCGCGGCGTTGTTCGGCCTCCTCGTCGCCTTCGGGATCCACGCGGTCCAGGCGCGGGGCTTCGCGGACCGGATTCCCACCGTGGGCGTCCTGCGGGCCGTGGGCGCGGGGAATCGGTGGATGCGGCGCCGCTTGCTCATGGAGACGGCACCCATCGCCTTCCTCGCGGGATTCGCCGGAGCCGCCCTGGGCTTCCTCCTCGGACGGTCCCTGCAGCCCGCGACGAACCTCGTCCTGTTCGGGCATCAAGTGCCCGTCCCCTTCGATCCGATTTCCTTCGGAGCGATCGTCCTCGCGGTCATCGCGATTTCGATCGGATCTGCTCAGCGCCTTTTGTCGGAGGCCCTGCGGGTCCGACCGACCGAGTCCCTCCGGGATGTGCCTGCGGTGGAGCCTCCCGAATCGCTGGAGGTGATCCTACGCGGCTGAAGGCGGATGGCGCGATCGTTTTCGCGCTCTTCTGCATCGCCCTCGCGGCCCGCCTCGTCCCCCTGACCTTCAGCCCGCTCCCCTTCAGCGTCGACGGCTTCGCCCTCGCTCGCATCTCCCGCGACATCGGCGCCCAGGGCCTGTGGTCTATCGTCCCGTCGGACGTGAAC
>VBMR01000181.1:954-3805 GCA_005878325.1 Methanobacteriota archaeon
CGTCGACGGCTTCGCCCTCGCGCGCATCTCCCGCGACATCGGCGCGCAGGGTCTGTGGTCTATCGTCCCCTCGGACGTGAACAGCTATAATGTGAAGCTGCCCGGATTCTCCGTCCTGTGGGCGGCCGCGGCGGAGGTCGGCGGCCTCTCGCCCCTCCTCCACGTGCAACTGATCCTTCCGATCCTCACCAGCCTCTCCGTTCTGCCGGCGTATCTGATCGGACTCAAGACGACGGGCCGACGCCTCGGCGGATTCGCCGCGGGCCTGTTCCTCTCCCTCTTCGGCAGCTTCCTCCTCCTGACGAGTTCGACGGCGAAGGAATCCCTCGCCCTGCTTGTCTTCCCCGTCGCGGTCCTGCTATTCCAGGAACGGGAAGATCCGCGGAAACGTGCCCTCGCGGTGTTCCTTCTTCTCTTTCTCCCGTTCCTCCACTCCCTCACGACGTTCCTGACCCTGGGGATGCTCGCAGCCCTTGTGGTCCTGAGGCAACGACGCGAACTCCACCGAGGTCGGTTCTCGGCCCGCAGTTTCGCCCTCGACATCGTCACGGGGCCCGGGCTCGCGGTCCCCGCGTGGGCGTATTACGTCTCCGTGGACCTGCCGTTCCTCTCGGAGGTCCTCGCGCCGGCGTCCTTCACTCTGTTCCTCGGGATCGTCACGATGCTGACCGCCGGCCTCGCGACGATGGCCCGGCCCGTGCCCCGGCGCGTGGGCCATCGCTTCGCATCGCCCCTCACCCGCGTCGTCATTCCTCCCGCAATCGGGCTGTTGGTGATTCTCGGGAATATCGGGAACGGTCTCTTCACCGGTGCGGTAGGTACGCAAGCCGGGTTGATCCAGGTCCTCCCGGCGATCCTGACGATCGCGGCGCTCGTCATCCTTGGAGTTCAGATCGTCCGCCGCACCACAAACCGAGCGAGCGACCTGATGGTGTCCATGCTTGTCGCCCCGATCGCCCTCATCCTGTTCGGCCTCCTGCGGGGGCTCGATGCGATCGGCCTAACGCTCGTCTACCGCGCCTTCGATTTCCTGGACTATGCCCTTGCGGCTCTCGTCGCGGTGGCCTTCGTCGCGACCTGGAGGGCCCTCCGTCCCGTGCGGCCCGCCCGCGCGCTCCTCGCGGTCGGTTTCATCGCCCTCCTCCTCGCGACAACGCCGATTGCTTGGAACACGCCTGCGGTGTTTGGCGTGCAGAACGTGATCACGACGGACGAGTTTCAGGCGCTCGCGCTCCTCGCCTCACTGGGCGCGAAGAACGTCACGACGGACGAACGCCTCGCGAGCGTGGGGGCCTGGTGGTTCGGCTACGCGACGGATTCCCTTCTTCCGCTGAAGCTCCGCGACAACGAGACGGTCCAGGCGGACTACGCCCTGATCCTCGAACGGTGGACGACGGTTGGGGCCCAACTCCATCCGGCACCCAACGTGGTTCTTCCGGAGGATACGATTGCTGGTTTCCTTGCGATGAATCGGGTCGTTTATGCAGGAGGCCCGGCAGGAGACCGAATTTTCGTGGTTAAAGTCCTAAGTTGACATGCTTAGGAACATCGGTGACGTACATGTAGGGTCACTCTTCAAATAGGTTAGACGCAATGCATGTATTGCATGCACTCTCGCAAGCCCGGAAAGCCTACGATCTCCTTGCGCCTGCCCCGACCGCTCCTCGAGAAAATCGACGATCTTGTCCGGCGGACGCGGATGCGGACCCGGACCGAGTTCGTAGAACGCGCGGTGGAGGCCTACGTGGAAGAGCTTCGCGAAGCCCATGTCGTGGTCGTGAAGGAGTGGAAGCCGGCCGAGGCCCGGCAAGCGATGCTCCGGTACCTGAAGGGTCGGAGGGCGACGTACGTGACCGATATCGCGGAGGCCTTGGGGATGGATCTGGATTTGGCGTTCCAGGTCGCGAGAACCCTAGCGAAGGAGGGAAAGGTCGTTGAGTGAGCTCCGAGACGGTGGGGATAGCGTCGTCGGGGAGAAGCTCGCGGCGGTCGGTTCGAAGATTGGGCGCGTGATCGTCATCAGCGGGACGGGAGCCCATCGGGCGCAGCGGGTGTACATATGGGGCGATCCGGCCCGATGCTACGTGGACAAACCGATTCGGCGTGCGTGAGGTAGTTTGCTCCGGGGCCTGATGGGCCTTCCGAGAACTATATGACTCGCATCCACACTTCTTCGGGTGTGGGTACGTATCGGATCTTCTTCGTGAGCGACCTGCACGGATCCGAAGTGTGTTTCCGGAAATTCCTCAATGCCGCCGACGCGTACCATCCGGATGCGTTGGTCTACGGAGGGGACATCCTCGGCAAGATCCTCGTGCCGTTGTTCGACGACGGAGGCGGCGCGTACCACTGGTATCCCACCGGCGGGAAGCGGGTGGGGTTCCTTGCCGCGGACCTCCCGCAAGTGGAACGTCGCATCGCGGACCAAGGTCGCTATTCGATTACGGTCACCCCGGACCACTGGGCCGAGATGCGGCGCGACCGAACAAAATTGGAGACGATCACGCTCGAACATGGGCGGACCCGGGTGCGTACGTGGCTCCGGCTCATCGAGGAGCGCCTCACGCCGAAGGGCGTGCCGATCGTGATGAATGTGGGCAATGACGACACGGACGACATCTTGGACCTCCTCCGGAAGGAGGCTCCGTCCAATGTCCTCGTCCCGGAAGGGGACGTGGTCTCCGTCGGCCCGTATGAGATGTTCGGCTGCGGCTACGCGAACATGACTCCCTGGCGGTGCGCCCGGGACCTCGAGGAGGTCGACCTGCAGAAGGTGCTCGATCGGACGGCGGGACGGATCGGAGATCCGCGCAAGACGATTCTTGACATCCATGCGCCGCCTCAGGGGACG
>VBMR01000182.1 GCA_005878325.1 Methanobacteriota archaeon
AGGACCCCGGCGAGGAAGAGGACGTCGCCGACGCGGGTCACGAGGAACGCCTTCTTCGCGGCCGCGGCGGCCTCCGGTTTGCGGTACCAGAATCCGATCAGGAGGTAGGAACACAGGCCCATGATCTCCCAGAAGATCAGGAGCTGGAGGAAGTTGTCCGCGCTCACCGTGCCCAGCATGCCCGTGGCGAACAGGCTGACCTCCGCGTAGTATCGCCCCTTCCCGTCCTCCTCGTGCATGTACCCGAGAGAATAGACGAAGATGAGGAGGCAGAGGAACGAGACGAGGACCAGCATGAGGGAACTCAGGTTGTCGATCAGCAGGCTGATCTCGATGTCATTCCCCGAGACGCCGCTCCCGCTGATGCTCGGAATCCACACGTAGCCGTGGACCGTCTGTGGTGCGAATCCGCCGCCCAGGCCCCCTTGCAAAAGGACCTGGACGAAGATGTACAGGGAGAAAATGCAGGAGAGCCCCATCGCTCCGACGGCGACGTACCCGACGACCTGCCCATAACGGCGGCCGACGAGGCCCGCAATGACGAAGGCCACGAGCGGGAACACGAGGATGAGCCAGGCGACCCATGCGTAGTCGATCATCCATCACCACTTCAGGATGCGGACCTTGTCCAGTTCGATCGTGCCATGGGTCTGGTAAATGGACAGGAACACCGCGAGGCCGACCGCGGCCTCCGCTGCCGCGACCGCGATGCCTAGGAGGGCGAACACCTGCCCGCTCGGGTCCCCGCCGTACGACGAAAACGCGACGAAGTTCAGGATCGAGGCGTTCAGGATGATCTCGATGGACATGAGGACGATGATCGCGTTCCTCCGCGCGAGCACGCCGTAGAGGCCGATGCAAAACAGCATGGCGGACAAAAGCAACTCGTACCCAAGGGGGATCAGGGGCCCACCTTCCCCGGCTCGTCCATCTTCGCGAGGTAGACGCCGCCGATCATCGCGGCTCCGAGGAGAATCGCGATCAGGATGATCGTTATGCCGAACTCCTCGAACAGCGAATTCGCAATCCCGTTGCGGGAAGCCGCCGTCGAATTGTAGACGGGAATCGTCGTGGGAGAATCCGGCCAGGAGATCGGCCCGAGGAACGCGAGGGCCATCACGACGAACAGGGCGACGGCTGCCCCGGCCACGGAGAACTCCCGCAGCTTCCGCTTCACGGGGGGGCCTCCTCGGCCGCGGCGACGGGCTCGCCGACCTCGTCCATGATCTTCCGACGTGTGAGCATGAGGCCGAACACGAAGAGCACCGGGACCGCTCCCGCGTATACGAGGATCTGGATCAGGAACACGAATTCGCTCAGGAACAAGAGGTAGATCGCTCCGATCGTCACGAGGGTCATCGCGAGCCAGAACGCTGCGCGGACCAGGCGCTTGTTGATGACGACCAGGATCGAGCCGATGACCTCAAACACGCTGAGGACGACGAAAGCCACGAGCTCCCAGTCAACGCCCATGCTGTCCCTTCCAGAATCCGGCGCGCCCCGAGGCCTTCACCAGGCTCACCCAAAGGCCTTGAAGCCCGCCGCGACGAGGATCGCGAGGAGGGAGTACGGGATCAGCCGCTTCCATCCGATGTTCAGGATCTGGTCGATCCGCACGCGAGGCACGGACCAGGAGAGCCACACGAAGAACGCGGACAGGAGGTAGACCCTCAGGAGGAACCAGAATTCCTCCGGCAAGATGGGGATCGGGAAGCTTCCGACGAACACCGTCCCGAACACGGGACCGCTCCATCCGCCGAGATACAAGATCGAGATGAGGGCGGAGGCGGCCAGCATTCGGAGCCACTTGAACGCGAAGACGATGCCGAAGCGCATCCCGCTGTACTCCGTCGTCCAGCCCTCGACGAGTTCCGCTTCCGCCTCCGGGATGTCGAACGGGACCCGCTCCATCTCCGCGATCATCGAGACGGTGAAGACGAGGAAGCCGAGGACCTGCGGGCCGAACGCGTACCAGGCGGGGATCGGAAGGGTGGCACCGAATAGGACAATCGGCCGGTCCTGCTGCTGCACGATGACGACCGGGTTCAAGGAGCCGGTGAAGACTACGAGGGCAATCACCGCCAGGACCATGGGAATCGAGTACGAGAGGAGCATGGCCGCCGCACGGAGTCCTCCGACGAGGGTGTACTTGTTGTTGGCCGACCAGCCCGCGATGAGGATCCCGAGCGGTGCGAGGGAGAAGGCCGCGAGGATGAACAGGACGCCCAGCTCGAGATTCGCCACGTAGAAGCCGCTACTCCAGGGGATGACCGCGAAAACCATTAGGGTCGAGGAGGCGATGAGCACGGGCGAGATGTGGAACATCGCCGAGTCCGCGTTCCGCGGCGTGATGTTCTCCTTCTGGATGAGCTTGACTCCATCCGCGAGATTTTGCAGGTAGCCCATCCCTTTGTGCGTCGGCCTCGAGGTGCGGTTGAAAGGCCAGAACGGTAGGGACCAGACGGAGATCATAATCCCGTACCGATCCTGGAGCCGACTGTACAACTTCCGTTCGACCCACATGACCGTGAAGAGGTTGAGCACGGTGACCCACATGACCACAACCGTCACGAGGAGGAACCACGTCGCGACCGTCACGACGGGATCGGAGCCGAGCCAATCTCCGAACCCGGCCATCGGAGGGACCGGGCCGGCCAGCGCATAGATAAGTTGCCGCCCGACCCAGATCATCGCTCCGACGAGCACTTTGCAGATCCCGAAGAGGTCTGGAATGAGGGGGGCACTCACTTGTCCATCTCCCCGACGCACACGTCGACGGAGCCGAGGATGGACACCACGTCCGCGAGTTTGTTTCCCCGGAGCAGGAGTGGCGTGGCGGCCATCGTGCAGAAGACGGGGCTGCGGATCTTCACCCGGTACGGGCGATCGTCGCCGTCCCCGATCACGAAGAAGAGGGCTTCGCCGCGGGAGTCCTCCGTCTTCGCGTATCCTTCGCCTTCCGCCCGCCGCGGGGGCTTCACCCGGTACGGGCCCGACTTCGGCATCTTCGCCAGGGCCTGCAAGATGATCTGACACGACTCCTTGAGTTCGTTGAAGCGGCACACG
>VBMR01000183.1 GCA_005878325.1 Methanobacteriota archaeon
CGTCGCCGCGGGGCACTCGTACACCTCTCGGGACTTGATCCCGACGACCCGGGATTCGACGTGGTCGATCCGACCGACGCCGTGGCGGCCCGCGACCTCGTTCAAGGCCGAGATGGCGTCGACGAATTCGATCGGCTTCCCCTGCAGCCGGGTCGGCTTGCCCGATTCGAAGTGGATCGTGACGTGCTCGGGTTCATCCGGCGCCTCGGCCGGGTTCGTGGTCCAGGCGAAGACTTCCTCCGGAGGCTCGATCCTCGGATCCTCGAGGACGCCGCATTCGATCGAACGGCCCCACAGGTTCTCGTCCGTGCTGTACGGCGATCCGTTGTCCACGGGGACGGGGATGCCGTGTTCCTTTGCGAAGGCGATCTCCTGTTCCCGCGTCATCCCCCACTCCCGCGCGGGGGCGATGACCCGGAGGTCCGGCGCAAGCGCGGTCGTGCATAGGTCGAACCGCACCTGGTCGTTCCCTTTCCCGGTGCAGCCGTGAGCGATGAGGGAAGCCCCCTCCCGGCGCGCGACCTCGACCAAGTGCTTTCCGATGAGAGGTCGGGCGAGGGCGGTGCTCAGTGGGTATTGGCCCTCGTACATCGCATTCGCCATCAGAGCCGGCAGGACGTATCCCTCCGCGAACTCCCGTCGTGCGTCGACGATGTAGGCCTTCGCCCCGAGTTTCTGAGCCTTCGCTTTGATCTCGTTCAGATGACCGGGCTGTCCGACGTCAATCGTCAAGGCGACGACGTCGAGTTCCCGGTCCTGCAGCCACCGGATCGCCACGGAGGTGTCCAATCCTCCGGAGTATGCTAAAACGACCTTCTCTTGCCCCATGGGCGCCGCGCCCCCAAACGATTCTTGCGATTCTGATTCGTCCATCTGTATTTGAACGTGTTGACGGCATGCCGTCATTCCTGGACAGAATTGTCAAATATCGGACATCTTGTCTAGATTCCCGATGGGCCTGATCGCGAAACTCGTGCGCGACTACATCACGGGCCATCCGAGCATCCAGGATGCCCTGAAGATGGGCATCGTGAACCACTCCGCCCTCGCCCGAAGGATTTGCAAGGAGCTCAACATCCGCCATGAGGAGGCCGTCTTGGCGGCCTGCCGACGATATCCGCTGGAGACGCTCCGGGGATACAGCGAGGACACGGTGCGCCGGATGCTCCAGAAGAGCCGGAGCGAGACGCGGACGAATGTCGCCACGATCACGGTCGTGGAAGGAGTGGACGTGCTTCAACGTCTGGGCGACGTCGTCGAGGAGCTGCTCGACGAGAACCGGGAGGTCCGGCTGATCCAGGTGTCGCAGGGGAGTGTCATCATCCTCGATGACGATTGCGTCTCGCGGGTCACGAAGAAGCTGCGGGCGGAGCACATCGTCGGGGTGGCGCGGGGCCTCGTGGAGATCGCGGTGACGAGTCCGGAGACGATTGAGAAGACGCCGGGCCTCCTCGCCTTCCTCGCCGGGGCCCTCGCCTCCCACCGGATCAACATCGTGGAAGAGATGTCCTGCTATACCGACACGATCTTCCTGTTCGATCGGAAGGACATGACGCGGGCGATGGAGGTCCTCACCCGAAACGTCCGGTGAGGGCATCGAGACCCGCATGCTTATCGCGGTTCGACAGTTGAGGCGAAATCGTTAAGCCTGCACCAGGTCGTTCGCGCCGCGGGATGGGATCATGCCCGAACATCCGTTTCACGGAAGGAGCGAACTCCGAGGACTCACGCCGCTGATGCGCTCCTCGTTCCCGGAGGGGCGCTTCGGGCGGATGTTCCGCAACCTCCGTCCCCTTCTGCCCCCCAGCGCCGCGCTGGAGGCGCTTGCCCGTCAGATGTTCGAGCCGGAACCCCAGCCGGGCGAGGAAGACGACCCGACGAAGGACAACCCGGACCTCCCCGCGGGCTTCACCTACTTCGGTCAATTCGTGGACCACGACCTGACCTTCGATCCGACGTCCCAGCTGCAGCGGGACAACGATCCGAACGCGCTGCACAATTTCCGCACGTCCGCCTTCGACTTGGACTCGATCTACGGGAGGGGGCCGGATGATCAGCCGTTCCTCTACGAACACGACGGAATCCGCTTCCTCCTCGGCAAGAACGCTGCGGGCGAGGACGACCTCTCCCGGAACACGAAGGGTCGCGCCCTCCTCGGGGACCCGCGAAACGACGAGAACCTGATCGTGGCCCAGCTCACTCTCGGGATCCTGAAGTATCACAACCAGGTCGTCGGGACGCCCTTCATCGCGGCTCTCCCGGAAGATCAACGATTCGACGAGGCCCGACGGATCGTCCGGTGGCACTTTCAATGGGCCGTGGTCCACGATTTCCTCGCCCGGCTCGTCGGCAACGATGTGATCGACGACATCCTGCAGCCGGACTCGTTCAAGGTCCCCGCGGGACCGACGGCCAACACGGTCCGGTCGCATCGGGTCGTGCGGAAATTCTTCCACTGGAAGAACCATCCGTTCATGCCGGTCGAGTTCGCCGTCGGGGCGTACCGGTTCGGCCACAGCATGGTGCGCGGCGAGTACGAGCTAAACGCGAAGGTCCAGAACATCCCGATCTTCGCGAAGGAGCCGGCGGAAGACCTCCGTGGGTTCCGCGCTCTCCCGGTCGGGCATGTGATCGAGTGGGCACGCTTCTTCAGTTTCCGCGGCAGCACCCTCGAGACGCAGCCCAGCCGCAAGATCGATTCAAAACTGGCCTTCGGCCTGAGCATCCTCCCCGGTGACGTGGCGAAGGGGATCCACGACCTCGCGGAACGGGACCTGAAGCGCGGCAAGGCGCTCGGCCTC
>VBMR01000184.1 GCA_005878325.1 Methanobacteriota archaeon
CGCGAGAAATGCAAAAGCCCTCGCGGCAGGAGTGGAGGATCCGGGAAAGGGGGAATCGCTGTTCGAACTCCTTGAGCATGTGTGGGCGCTCGGTGCCGCAAACCAACTCGCGGCGAAGAAGGATTACCGAGGGGCCGCGATCCGCGCCAAGGACGCCGTGTCGAGTGCGACCATCGGCGTCTGCGCGAACGTGGGTTGCTTCGAATTCGTGGGGGAGTGGGAAAGTGGCAAGATCGACTTCGAGGCCTTCACCAAGAAGGTCGCGGATTTCCTGGAGCCCAAAGGCGTCCTGTATGCGGGCCAGTTCAAGCGAGTTCTCGATGCCGTTCACGATATCGGGACGAACTGGAATGCCGTTGCGGGCAAAGGGGAGCAGGCGCTCGCGGCACGCACCGCGATGGCGGGCGGCGCATGGTGCCTCCTGACATCCGTCTCGATTCGTGAACTCCTAGGGACGCCTCCAAAGTTCGCCGCCGGCGACTTCGGAGAGATCGTGGAACGAATCCTCCCGCGCGCCTGATCAGGAAACCATCGCAAACTCGGCCTCAGACCTTGCTTCGCAGCTTTGGTTTCCAAGACCTCGTCCCATCGGTCAGCTCTACCGAGTCAAAATCCTGGTACAGCTGTGGATAGTCCTTCTTGCAGATTTCCGCGACCTGATCAAACACCATTCGGATTTCCACTTCGGCCGCCGGATCGGTCCTCATCTCGATCACCCATCGCAGGGTTCTATGGTTCGCGGTCCAAATCATGTTCGTGGCCATTCCGTCCGGCAGGACTCGCCGGAGGGCAGATGTCAGGCGCTTCTTCTGGTCCATGGATAATTTGTCCCAGCCAATTCCCGCCTCTAGCTGGCGGTAAGCCTTCTCCAGCCCTTCAACCGAACTGACCATCGCTTCTCTCTGAGCCTTGTCGAGCTCATCCGGAATCCAGAATCCGAGTTCCCGCGGGCGAACGTAACGCAGCGACTCCTGGCTGATTGCTGTCCCCACACGGTGGCGCACGATTTCGTGGCTGCAAACTCGACTTATATTCAAGAACGCAAATGAAATTTGCGAGTGCTCCAGAATCGATCCGTCGCCGCGAAGGAGGATATTCTTGAAGTACTCAGACGGCTCATCGCGGATCCTCACGACATTCGGATTTAGTCCGGGCTCGTAACTCTCGTAGCAAATGCGTCCGGCGAACTCGATCAATGTTTGGCCGTCCGAGCCGTGCGAGGACAGGAATTTTAACGTCGACGGATCTGAGACACCTATGGTTTTCAAAGTCTCTTGCAAGGCGGAAGGATCGACTTTCGTCTCCCCCAACTTAATCACTTTGGGTCGGACCAATTTCATTTGGGCGCCCCCGACGCAAGGCTTGGGCCTTGCGGGTTTCGTCTCTGATAGGAGTCCCCATATAATCTGTTATGGACGGGATGGCTGGCGACCCTAGAGCCAACGAAACAGGACTTTCCAGAACTCGGCCTTCTCCGTCTTGCGCACGCCCGCGAGGACGGTCGCAAGAAGATGTTTCTTCTGGGCCTCCACGGTCTCATAGCCCGCCGACATCGCGTCGTATTGGGACAGCTTCTCTAGGACCGTCTTCTCGACGAGGATCGCTTGTCCTTCTCCAACGACCTCGTCCTTGAACTTCACGACGAGTCGGTTTCCGGGCACGAGGTTCATCCGATCGTGCTCCTCGGGCGTAAGGTACGTCTGGTACACGTACTGCTTGCGAATCTTCTCCTCGGCCCCCGGATACGCAATCACGATCGTCTTAGGGGGGGCGGCGTTCGGCGGGATCATCGACTCGGTCGCGGATGAACTGCCCCACCGGGATGAAACTTTCTCCCGTCAGAGGGCGGCCAAGACCTCGTCCGTGTGGCCTTCGACCTTGACTTTGGGCCAGATCCGGCTGATCTTGCCTTCCTCGTCGATGAGGAACGTGGTCCGTACGATCCCGAAGAACTCGCGGCCGTAGAGGTTCTTCATCTTCCAGACGCCGTAGGCGTCGGTGACCTTGCCTTCGTCATCGCTCAGGAGGGGGAAGTTCAGATCGTACTTGTCGCGGAACTTCGCGTGGCTCGCGGTGTCGTCGCGGCTGACCCCGAGGACGACGGCTCCCTTCGACGTGACCCGCGCCAGGTTGTCCCGGAAACTGCAAGCCTCTTTCGTGCATCCCGGCGTGTCGTCTTTCGGATAGAAGTACAGGACGACTTTCTTCCCGCGGAAGTCTTTCAGCGCATACCGACGCCCGTCATCCGATTTCAGGGCGAAATCCGGCGCCCTCTCACCGACGGCGACCATGTCGCACCGAGCCAGGACACACGTCCGTTCGGCTTAAGCGCACCGATTCCGAGCCCGGTCCAACGATGCCGTCCGACCCGTGGCCCCGTCCAATGTAGTATCAGCGTTGGTATTTGTCTTCGCACCTTTTATGTAAACGGACCAGGTTTGTTTTCATACGCCCTCCTAGCCGCAGGATTCCCAAGGGAGACTTCATGCCCCGCAAGGCGAGTTCGAAGAAGAAGTCGTCGACGCCGCCTCCGTTGCCCTTTACCCCAAGCCAGCCGGTCACCCCGCTCCTGTCCAGGCCGGCCACCCCGCTTCCGTCTCCCCCGCGCCAACCGACCCCGATCCCGTCGAAGCCGAAGACGAAGGCGCCCCGGACCCCTCCCCCCGAGCCCATGGAGCCCATCGATAGCTCGAAGCAGGGACTGCTCCAGCTCACGTTCGCGCGGCACGCGCACGGATACGGCATCCTCGGGGCCACCGCCCTCCTCTTGAACACGATCCTCCTGCTCACCCTCGGGAGCCCGCCGCCCACCCTGCCGGGGGGGATCCGCGTCGACCTGATCCTGTACCTCCTGCCCGCCGTGGCGGGGGCGCTCGCGTCCTGGGACGCGGTCCGTCTGAAGCGGGCCCCGTATCGCAGCCACTACGTGTCCGGGCACTTCGCGGTCTCCACGGCCGGGATGCTCCTGTTCTTCATCACCGCCCTCTCGATCATCATCGTGATCCGACAGTCTCCCCCCGAATGGCTCCTCCCGTTGCTGTACCCCGTCGCCGTGTCCGGCGTGCCCCTCACGATCGTGTCGATGGGCATGACGTGGCAGGGCATCTCGTCCCGCAAGCTCGGCAGCGTCGCCGCCGCCCTCGTGCTCCCCGTGGTCATGTCCGTCCTCTGGTTGCTCCCGGTGTTCGGCATCCTGGACTACACCCCCGACTCGCCGAACTGGTTGAACCTCCGCGCGGTCATCTTCCTCACGGGCGCCCTGACGATGGAGATCTCCGGATCCCTCCTGCACATCATCGCGTCCTCGACCTCCGTGTACCAGCGGGAGATCCTGAAGGCGGACAACTCGAAGGTCGAACAGTCCGACGTCGCCTCGCGGGAGGCGGCGATGGAGAAGGGCACCGCCCAGCTCCAGGACCTGGACCGGAAGGTCGCCGCGACCCGGGCCGAGACCGAGGCGAAGGCGGAGGAGATGCGCCTCCGCGAGAGCGACCTGGCCACCCTCAAGAAGGAGCTCGACCGGACGAAGCAGGCCTTCGCCGCCCGGGAGGTGACCCTCGCAGAGCGGGAGAAGGAGGTGAAGCGCGCCTCGATCGAACTCACGTCCAAGGTCCGCGGCTCCGAAACGAAGCTGAAGTCGATCGAGGAACGGGAGACCCGTCTCCAGGAAAGCGAAAAATCGCTCGACGGGACTCGCACCACACTCTTGAAAAAAGAGAAGGAGCTGGACCTGAAGGATTCCGAACTCCGGATGAAGGGCGAGAGGTTGGAGGCCACGCACTCCGCCGGCGAGGCGACCCGACTCCGGGAGCTGAAGGATTGGGAGCAGAAGATCCTCGCGAAGGAGAAGGAACTCGGCAAACAGGAGGTCGAGCTCCGCACGATGGAGCAGCGGCTCCGCACGCAGTATGAGAACGCGACCCGCATCGACAAGCAGTTCCAGGGCCAACGGCGCTCGATGGAGGACCGCGAGTCGGAATTCGTGTCGCGGGAGAAGGCGATCGCGGACCAGGAGACCGCGCTGCGACAGCGCGCCGCCGAGCTCGAGCGGCAGGCGGCCTCGGTCGACGAGGCCCAGCAGGCCCTCGACACGAAGTCGAAGAAGTACTCGGACCTGTTCAAGGACCAGAAGATGAAGGAGGCCGCGGTGGGCTCGAATGCCGAGGACATCCGGCGGCAGAAGGAGGCGCTCGGCTCCCGCGAGAAGAAGCTCGCCGAGATGCAGGCGAACCTTCAGTCGGAGATCAAGCGGCTGAACGAAGAGAACCGGGCCCTGATGGAACGGGCCAAGGAGGTCGAGGAGAAGGAGTCGGACGTCCAGCTCCGGGCGCTCGAGCTCGAGACGAAGGCCCGCGAAGGTCGCGCGGGAGGCGCCACGCCGGGGATGCGGGACATGGACCGGGAAGGGCAGCTGGAGGCCTGGGAGACCCGGCTGCGGGAACGCGAGGAGGAGCTGAAGCGGCACACGTACCAGAAGGAGAAGGAGATGGAGATGGGGGAGGGCGCGCCCTTCAATTCGAACGTCCTCTTCGTCGGCCCGGCCTTCGTTGGCAAGGAGGTCCTCCTGTTGAACTTCATCGCGGAGGGCCTGAAGAAGGGCGTCCCGGCGATCATCATCACGACGACGAAGCTGCCGGTCGACATCTCGAAGGATATCGCGCCGATCCTGCCGACGTTCGTCGAGTACGACCAACTCGGCCTCGTCCGCTGGATCGACTGCACGTCGCCGATCGCTTCGGGCAAGCCGACGCGGGAGAAGAACGTCTGGCGGGTGAATGGGCCGACGGACTTCGAAAACATCTACCAGATCGTGAGCCAGCTCGATGAGGAGTTCAAGAAGAAGTATCCCTACTTCCGGCTCGCCTACCTCACCCTGAGTTCGTCCATCACCCAGGCGGACGAGCGGGAGGCGATGACCTTCTTCCAGCGGATCGTGAACCGGCTGCGGCAGACGAAGGCCGTCTCTGTCATCGCCCTGGAGCGGGGGATGCACAACGATCAGACGTTGGAGGCGCTCGAGCACATGGTCGACGGCGCGATCCACTTCAAGTCGGACAAGCAGAAGACGATGCTGCAAGTCAACGGCCTCGGCGAGGTCCAGACGCACGATTGGGTGCCGTACAAGCACACGAACAAGGCGATCATGATCGGGTCGTTCCAGCTCGAGCGCATCCGGTGACGAGCCTCAGATGGGCCTTTACGAGCCGGGTGTTTCTGAAGCAGTCCGATCGGATTCTCGGCGACCGAAGTGCTGAGCCGCGATCACGCCCGCGATCACCATCGCGCCCCCGATGATCGTCGCGAACGAGAGCCCTTCCCCGAGGATGGCAATGCCGCCGACGACCGCGACGAAGGTGCTCGCATAGATGTACGCGGCAGCGGAGGCGGCGGGCAATCGAGCGAGGGCCCGGAACCAAATCGTGTAGCCGAGGAAGGTGGGAAACAGGGCCAGGAATAGAACGGGGGCCCAGCCTTCCCATCCCATGCTCGTGATGTCTCCGAGGAAACCCGGGAACGTGATCCCGACGAGAGGGAGCAGCAGAACGGTGCCGATCACCAGGGTCCACGTCACGAACGTGAGGGGCGGATATCGACCCAGGGACCGCTTCCCGAACACCGCATAGAGGGCCGACAAGACCGCTGATGGGATCACCGCGAGAGCCCCGCCGGACGCTTGGAACCGGAATTCGCTCTCGGGTTGCGCGAAGAAGATCATGAGGCCGAGCCCGGCAAAGGCGAGGAGGATTCCCGCGGCCTGCGCCCCTCGGATCCGTTCCCGCAGGAGGAGGATGGACATCGCCGCGATGAAGGCAGGGGTCGAGGCGATGATCAAGGACGCGGTGCCCGCCGTCACGGTCGGATCCGACTCCCCCAGGTTCAGGAATAGGTGGTAGCCGGTGAAGCCTATGAACGCGAGGAGGGCAAGCCGCGGGAGGTCTCGTTTCTGCGGCAGAGGTCGGAGTCGTTGGGTCGCCGCAAGAGACCCGACGAAAAGGACATCCGATACCGCGAACCGCAAGAACGTCAGGGTGATCCAGGACATGTGGACCAACGCCTGTTTGATCGCGACGAACGCGAGTCCCCACAGCAGGACGAGGAGTGCCATCGAGGCGTGGACGGCCCGGTCGCTACCGAACCGGTCCACCGTCGCCATGACTGCCGGAGAGGGGCGATTGATAATAAGTTGCGGGCGTCGAAGGCCGGTACCCGATGACGAAGGGGAGTTCGGCGATCCGCGGCGCCCGACGCGTCGAGTGAGTGGACTTCAGAGCAGGAAGACAGGGGGAGGCTCCGCCACGTCCGTCTTGAAGAGGTTCGGCGTGTCGGGTGCCCCACCCGCGAGCCTTCGGCTTAGTTCTTTCTGCCCGCGCTCGAGCATCTCCGGATTGTAGGAGTACTGGATCCGCACATAGTTCGTCGACCCAACCGATGTCTTGCGATTCAGAAACCGAACGAAGTCCTTCCAGCCGGGCGGCTGCCGCGAGAACACATTCGCCATCTCGACGGCGAAGCGTCCGCCGATGAAGAATGCCTTCCACTCGTTCACATTTCGTTCGTCGAGCCGACCCTCCACTAGCTTTGAAACCCCATCCGCGTAGGAGGGGTTGATGTACTGTCGGAACGCCTCCATGTTCGCGAGGGCCTCCTCCAGGTTTCCGACGTCCTCTGGCACTAGGGTGGCCTTCGGCGGTGCTGCATACCAGGTCGACTGATAGGGGGCATACCTCGCGATTCCTCCCTTGGCTTCCCACTCCGCGGCGGCCTTGTCGACGAGGAAGTGGACGCGGTTGTGTGCGAGAAGATAGTCGAGGACGAGGGTCGTCTCGACCTTCTCGGCGACGTCGTCAACGTTCTGATCCGCGTACTTCCCCAGGTCTCGCCAGATGATTCGGTGGTACTCGTCCTTCAACGCCCGGAGCGCCCGCTCGCGTATGTAGATGCCCCACCGATCGGGTACCAGACGGAAGCTCATGTAGAACGCGACCGCTTCCGGGCCGATCTTGAGCATATTGGGGAGCGTGGTCGAATCTTTCGAGACGTCCATCCGGTAGGCGGACAAAGCCTCCGCGGTCAGCTCAAAAGGACGAGCGCCCTCGAGGTTAGGGACTGCCCCGTGGCCCGGCACGCGCACCGCCTTCGGGTCGCAGAACTCGGGATGCGCGATCGCGAATGCCGAAAGATCCTCCATGGCGGGCCGATGGCCGAGACCGACTTAAGCCCTTGGCCTCAGTAAAGAAGGCACTCGACCATGCGACCTTCGACTGGCTTCGGCGTGAGGAGGTCGGGCTCCCGGAACCGCACGACCACATGATCCCGGTCGACGTCAACGCTTACGACGGCGTTCGCGAGCGCCTCCGTCGCCTCGACAAGAAGCGACCGGACGTAGGCGGCCACCGTCGC